>JAEEXY010000124.1 GCA_016288005.1 Lachnospiraceae bacterium | reverse complement strand
CATGCCGGTACTACCGTTTCTGCAGGGATGAGATCGAGCAAAAATCTTGATACAGGAGAGCAGTTAATGTTGCAAACCACACTACGAAGAAGGAGGCACAGACATGTTCGGATTTGGAAAAGGCAAAGAATACGATGTGAGACTTACTGAGAAGCAAGCGCGCGAGCTGATGAACAACATGAGTAGAAAAGAGCGCAAGGACTTCAAAAAGCGCCAGAAACGTGCCGAGTCAGACCGAGAGTGGGATATGCTGATGATGGCAGCCCTGTTTTGGGATGAACTGCCATGAGAAAAGTTGATGAAAGCCATACCGATGCTCTACGGATGCAGATAGAACTATTGTCCGAAGAACTGGCGCATCTTGAGGAAAAAATGAGAATCGTGGCATATTACGGGCAACGCCATATGGATAGAGAGCTCATTTACCGGTCGGTTCTTTGCCAAAAGATCAACGGCCTCAAGGCGGAACTGGCAAAATGAGCCAGGGGGACGGGGTGCATGGCTCATTTCTTTTGAGATAGCACAGCAAAATGGACCATGCACCCCGTCCCCCTGGCTCATTTTTGCATCATCATAGCAAAAAGGCGATCAAAAGAAAGTGACCGGGTCACACTCCATTCTCTATGTAAGGATTTCTGCGAATAAAAAGAGTTCCTCGAGTAAACTCGGGAACTCTTTCCATCTGCTGTATTTCGCAGTAATCCTTAGCTCTTGCTGAACTGAGGTGCACGTCTCGCTGCTTTGAGACCGTACTTCTTTCTTTCCTTCATACGAGGATCGCGGGTAAGGAAGCCTGCCTTCTTGAGAAGGGGACGATACTCCTCTGCGTCTACCTGAAGGAGAGCGCGTGAGATACCGTGACGGATAGCGCCTGCCTGACCGGTGAATCCACCGCCGCGTACGTTAACCGTGATATCGAATTTGTCTTCTGTATTTGTAAGAGCGAGGGGCTGACGAACAACAACCTTGAGGGTCTCAAGACCGAAGTACTCATCGATGTCTCTCTTGTTAACAGTGATCTTGCCCGAACCGGGTACTAAGAATACTCTGGCAACACTGCTCTTTCTTCTGCCTGTTCCGTAGAACTTTCCTGCTACTTTAGCCATTTAAAGAATCCTCCCTTCAATTAATAGTTCTTCTTGATGCTCTCGAGAACAAGAACCTCAGGCTTCTGTGCCTGCTGCTCGTGCTCTGCGCCTGCGTATACATGGAGCTTCTTGATCATCTCGCGTCCTAATGTAGCCTTCGGAAGCATGCCCTTAACTGCCATACGGATAACTTCCTCAGGCTTCTTCTCGAGCATCTCCTTAAGAGTGGTCTCACGAACTCCGCCGGGATAATCGGAATGGCTGATGTAAAGCTTCTGCTCAAGCTTCTTGCCTGTAACCTTGATCTTAGCTGCGTTGATAACGATAACGTTGTCGCCCATGTCAAGGAAAGGTGTGTAAGTGGGCTTGTTCTTGCCCTTTAAGATGCTTGCAACTGCCGATGAAAGACGGCCGAGTGTCTGGCCTTCCGCATCGATCACATACCACTTGCGCTCAATAGACTTGCCGCTGGGCATATAACTCTTTGTTGTATCCATTGTAGTTCCTCCTTATAAAATCCGGTACTTTACTGAAGTTTTCTCTCAAAAAACTGTTTTCTTCAGACCATGCACAAGTATACTTGCCTCCGAAGCGTATGTCAACAAAAAAATTGTCAGTTTTTTGAAAAAATTCCATACTAAAACAGGATATGTCATTTTATCAATGACATATCCCGATATTTATTTCAAAAACATCAGTCCCTCATGATCTTATTGAGGATATCCATGTACTCACCGCAGTATTTTTCATAGATCGGCTGCATCAGAGTCCTGATCCTTTCGGTCTCCTCGCTGCTTAAGGTGGTCACCTGTACACCGTTCGCAAGCGCAGTCTCGCGTGAGCTCTCCACCCTTTCTTTCCACATTTCCCGCTCGTATTCGGAAGACTCCTCAGCGCATTCAAGTATGATCCTGCGGTCCTCCTCCGAGAGCAGATTCCAGGTGTGCAGCGAACAGAGCTGCATCTCGGGAACTCTCGTGTGCTCGTCCTCGCAATAATACTTTGCGACTTTGTAATGGTCGGTATCCTCGTAAGAGGGCCAGTTGTTCTCGGCTCCGTCGATTGTCCCGAGTTCAAGAGCGGAATATACTTCCTCGTAGCTTAAAGGCACCGCATTGGCTCCGAGCGCATTGACCATGTCGACCATCAGGTCCGACTGCTGCACGCGAATATTGAGTCCCTCCAGGTCCTTCAAAGTCTTTACCGGGTGAACGGAAGTGTAGAAGTTTCGCGCTCCCGACTCATACCAGGACAGACCGCACAGATCGATCTCCTTTACCGCGTTCAGGAAATGATCTCCTATATCGCCTTCGAGTACGGACCACATATGCTCCGCGTCATCGTACAGGTAAGGCATCTGGAGAACGTTCAGCTCCGGATAAAACTCAGCGAGCTGCGAAAGCGATACTCGCGTGAAATCCACCCCGCCGTACTGCATCTGTTCGAGGACCTCGGCCTCGCGTCCGAGCTTCGCGGAGGTATACACAACGATCCTGATCCTGCCGTTCGTCCTCTCCTTTACAAGCTCGGCGAAACGGTAAGCCCCCATCGAGGTAGGGTATCCGTCGGACTGGTTTTCGGCGTACGTAAAGACGTATTCCGGCTCGGGCTCCCTGTTCAGGAGCTTCACCGCAACACTGACCGCTATGAGCAAACACAGCGCAGCTATTACCGCCAAAACTATCCTCGTTCTCTTCATATGATCCCCCGGATGATCCTGTACTCCGTCGGAGTCATTCCTTCCATCCGCTTAAATACCTTTGTATAATAATTCGAATCCCTGAAACCTACCTTTGTACAGATATCCTTTACATTGACCGTGATGTCGTTTAAGAGCTCCTTAGATTTCTCCACACGCAGCTCGGTCAGGTACAGAACAAAGCTTTTTCCGAAGCAGTCCTTGAATATCTTGCAGAAATAAGGCTCGGAATAATGCAGCGCATTGGCCGCGTCCGACAGGGAAATGTCTCTTACGTAATTCTCTTCGATGAAACCGGCGATCAGCTTCTTTATCGCGGCCTGCTTCACCGACGAGAGCTCTTCCTTGTCAGGTATCGGCGGGAGCAGGGTCCGTCTTTCGTTGCCGCCGTTCTCAGTGATCCTGATCGCTTCTTCGAGCACCGCGACCAGCTCTTTTTCGCTGACGGGCTTTAAAAGATAATCGAGCGCGCGTACCCTGATTGCCTTCTGCGCATAGTCAAATTCATCGAAAGCGGTGAGGAAAACTATCACGCAGTCCTCATCGTCCTTCCTGATGATCTCTGCTGCCTCGAGCCCGTTGATGCCGGGCATCGAAATATCGAGCACCGCGATATTGCATTTCTTTTCGCGCCACAGGTCCACGGCCTCCCTGCCGTTGCAGGCGGGATATACCTCCACGGCTGCGCCGAACGCCTCTTCAAGTATTTTCTTAACGACCGCCTTCTCGATCGGCTCGTCGTCAGCCACTACGATCCTTATCATGTCGCTCCTCTGTCAGATGCGGTTTTACCGCATCTGCTTCCTCGCTATACAGGCCGCCAGCGTAGTAGTCACCTTCGCTGCGCAGGGGTATCGTGAATTTGACCACGGTGCCCTCACCCTCGATACTGTCTATCTCAAAGCCGGCATTCTCATACAGAAGCCTGAGTCTGCCGTAAATATTGCTGATGCCTATCGTGTTCCTCTCCTCACCTTCGTCCGAAAGCCCCTTTCGTATCTGCTCGAGCTTTTCCGGTGAGATCCCGACGCCTGTGTCTGAAACAACGACGCTCAGCACTTTTTCTTCTTTTTCGTTCAATGCGGTAAATACGTGGATACGTATAAATCCGCCCTCTTCTTTCTTCGCGAGCCCGTGGATGATGCTGTTCTCAATGATCGGCTGGAGCACAAAGGTCGGCACGTTTGTCTTGAGCAGCGACTCGTCGCAGTCGATCACGCACTTGATCCTCTCTCCGAAACGCATCTCCTGCAGATACATGTAATCCCTGATCATCGCGAGCTCCTGCTCGAGGCTGATCTCATTCTCCTCGGTCCTTAAGATGTATCTGAGCAGCGATGAGAGGGCGTTGATCATCTTATCGGTCGTTGCCGCGTCCTCAAGCTTTGCCATGCCGCTGATAACGCAGAGCGTATTGAAGAGGAAATGCGGGTTGATCTGATTCCTGAGCACCTTATAGCGCATCTTTACGAGGCGGTTCTCGGCGTCAATCTTTTCCATCTCTTCGGCGTGAAGCCTGTCGAGCGCCACCCTGTTTTCTTCAAGCGTCCTGATGTATTCGGAGGTCGCGAACTTCATTTTGTTGAAGGCATGCACG
>JAEEXY010000050.1 GCA_016288005.1 Lachnospiraceae bacterium | reverse complement strand
CCATCCGTGCCCAAGGATCCCGCGAACTGCGGCGGCATGACGCTCTTCGGCGAGGATTTCGGAGACTATAACCAGGGCATCACGGTCAAGGCATTTTACGAAGAATTAAAAACCGGCAAATAACGAACAGAGGGACCGCAAAAGCGGCCCCTCCTTTTAGAGGAGATAACTCATATGAAAAAAACACTGCTTTTCCTGATACTGTCTGTGTTTGCTGCCGCAATGCTTACCGGCTGCGCCGGCAAAGAAAAGGCATCCCCCGCCGACCCTTCAGCCGTACATTCCGGTCTGTACGTCGACGGGACATCATTGCGGACCGCCGCAGGAGACCCGGTTGTCTTAAGAGGCATAAACCATGCGCATTGCTGGTACAGATCCGAGGATGAGACGGCATTTGCCGCGATCGCCGATACCGGCGCCAACTGCATCAGGATAGTCTGTGCCTGCGGCATACAGTGGGAGGCCGATACCGCCGAAAGCATGGCCGCCGCGATAGAGCGCGCCCGCGAGCTGGGCATGCTCGCGATAGTCGAGGTGCATGACGGTACCGGAGACAACAGCATTGACACTTTAAAAAGCATAGGCGATTTCTGGTGCGGGATGTCCGATGTACTCTCGGGCACCGAAGGATACTGCATCGTAAACATCGCTAACGAATGGTGCGGAAAACACAGCGCGGATACATGGAAAGACGGCTATACCGAGGTTATCCCCATGCTGCGCGGCACAGGCATCAGAAATGTGATCATGGTCGATGCGCCGGGCTGGGGACAGTACGGTAAAGCCGTCGGAAAGACAGGTATAGATATATTTAAGGCCGATCCCGATCGCAACACGATGTTTTCCGTGCACATGTACGGTTTCTCCGGCGGCTCGGAGCGTTCGATCAGAAACAATCTGAACGCGGGTCTCGAGAGGAACCTGTGCGTATGCGTCGGTGAGTTCGGCTATACACACTCGGACGGTGACGTAAAAGAGGACTATCTGATGCGGTACTGCACCGAGCAGGATATCGGTTATCTCGCCTGGAGCTGGAAAGGAAACAGCGGCGGCGTGGAATACCTAGATCTGGCCGCAGAATGGGACGGCAGCGTCCTCTCCGCCGACTGGGGAGAAAACGCGGTAAACGGGGAATACGGCATCAGGGCCACTTCTAAAAAAGTTTTGAACTGAGTATGCTGTTACTCCTCTGTTCTCTTCGCTTTGAGCTTCTCCGCCTCTATCTCGTCATCATAGACTTTTTTCGAGTAAATGACAGTGGCTATGGCCATAACCGTCAGCCATACGAGCATCAGCATCTCGGCAGCGAATCCGGAACCGGCCAGGACGGTGGTAACGATCGTCACAACTCCGCATACCATCATCGCGATCCCTCCGAAGAGATTGCTCTTGCGCCAGGTGTTGTCGTTGTAGCGGCTCCAGACTGTCCTGACGCCGACCACGCCGTTGTTCCTGGTCTTTGTCATGACATTTCCGATGACGATGAACGCCGCGCCCAATACCAGTGCGGTTATCCGGCCGATATCCACGGGTGATTCGGTTATCCTTCCGTGTGCTGCGGTAAAAGCCGTATATATGAGCACTCCCTGGATCGCGGCATTGACAACGTTCATAGCCAGTCCGCAGATATATACCATCTTCGCGTTCGAGAGCAGAGAGTTCTGTTCTTTCTCATCGGACGTTTTCTCCGCTTTTTTCTCATAATAGCGCCCGATCAGGGTCCACATCAGCGCAAGCGCGAGGATCATGACCGGTATGATAAGGCTCTCTCCCCTGCCGCCCCAGCGGTTGATATTCCCCGCGGAGTCAAAATGCATCGGTATCTTTTCAGGGAGAAACTGCATGATGACCGCTGTAGCGATAAGCGGCAGCATAGATACGATCCACATAGCTTTTTTCATTTCTGTTCACCTCCGAACTGACTGATCCATAAGATCAGTTCCTGAAACACTGTCGCGTTGATCTCGTAATATACGAAATTCTTTTGTTTGTACTCCATGACCAGGTCCGCTTCTTTAAGAAGCTTCAGATGATACGAAAGCGCCGCCGGCGTGATCTTCAGCGCGTCCGCTATCTCACCCGCATTCATCCGACCGTTCTTGAGCATGACCAGTATGTCACGTCTCTGAGCGTCGGACAGAACTTTAAAAATGTTGGTACTGCCCATTCTTTTCTCCGTTTCAGACAAGCACAAGCTATTTAAAAACTTTTTTAATTACATGCTCATTATATGACCGGACCGCGCCGCCGTCAATAGATATTTCAAAATATTTTTAAATACCTGTTCTCTCTTTTCTTAAGACCCAACCTCTCTTGTTAAAAATGTTTCGATATGCTATATTAAAGAAACTTAAGGCTATGAAGCCAATTTACAGGAGGAAAGTATATGATTTCTTGGAAGAATACAGATGAACTCGCTTCGTTCAAAAAGCTCGCCTCGCTCGATCACCGCGTAAAGCTCACCGAAGTTATGGCCGGTGAGTCAGGCGCAAAGAGGGTACATGATTACAGTGTTAAGATGGCCTGCGGTCTGTCTTACAATTACGCAGCCAAGGCCGTAGACGAGACCGTTATCGACGCTCTCGCGGCATTTGCGGAGGAAGCGCAGCTGGCAGAGAAGTTCGAGTGCCTCTACAACGGTGAGGTCATCAACACCGGCGAAAAGAGACTCGTTCTCCATCATCTGACCCGCGGACAGCTCGGGAGCAATGTTGTTTTCGACGGCGATTCGAAGCGCAGCTTCTATCTCGAGCAGCAGAAAAAGATCGCCGATTTCGCGAATAAGGTTCATGCCGGCGAGATCACGAACGCGGCCGGCGAAAAGTTCACCACAGTCGTTCAGATCGGTATCGGCGGCAGCGACTTAGGTCCCCGCGCGATGTACCTCGCGCTCGAGAACTGGGCAAAGGTCAACAACACCTTTAAGATGGAAGCCAAGTTCATCAGCAACGTAGACCCCGACGACGCTGCGGCAGTTATCGCTTCGACGGATCTGGCTCATTCGATATTTATCCTTGTTTCAAAATCGGGCACCACGCTCGAGACACTTACCAACGAGAGCTTTGTAAAGGACGCGCTCGCAAAGGCCGGTCTTGACGCTTCAAAGCATATGATCGCGGTTACGAGCCAGTCTTCGCCTCTCGCAAAAAGCAGCGATTATCTCGCTGCGTTCTTCATGGACGATTTCATCGGCGGACGTTTCTCGTCGACCTCATCCGTAGGAGGCGCGGTTCTCTCACTGGCATTCGGCCCCGACGTTTTCGCGCGTTTCCTTGACGGCGCAGCTGCCGAGGATAAGCTCGCAGCCGAAAAGGATATCCGTAAGAACCCCGCTATGCTCGATGCCATGATCGGCGTATATGAGCGCAATATCTTAGGTTACGACGCTACCGCGGTACTGCCCTATTCACAGGCTCTTTCACGTTTCCCCGCTCATCTGCAGCAGGCAGACATGGAGTCGAACGGCAAATCCGTAAACCGCTTCGGACAGAGGATCGAGTACAAGACCGGCCCCGTTATCTTCGGTGAGCCCGGCACCAACGGACAGCACAGCTTCTATCAGCTCCTGCACCAGGGCACCGATATCATTCCTCTGCAGTTCATCGGCTTCGTTGACAGCCAGATCGGTTCCGATGTCGTTATCCAGGGTTCCACGAGCCAGAAGAAGCTCGCAGCCAACGTTGCCGCGCAGATCGTTGCTTTCGCGTGCGGCAAGCAGGACGAGAACCTTAACAAGAATTTCAAGGGCGGCCGTCCTTCGAGCATCATCATCGGAAAGCAGCTCACACCCGAAGCGCTCGGCGCTCTGCTCTCACACTTTGAGAACAAGATCATGTTCCAGGGCTTCGCATGGAACGTAAACAGCTTCGACCAGGAAGGCGTTCAGCTCGGAAAGGTACTCGCCAAAAAGGTACTCGCTCACGAGACTGACGGCGCATTAAAGGCATACAGCGATCTCTTTGAAATCTGATATATGAACACTAACGGATCTTTTATCGCCGGCGGGCCCAGTGCCCCCGGCGAATTAAATATCGACTCATATCTTCCCGCAGGGCTCTCGCTCTTTAAGGAGAACGGCGCTCTGTGGCTTACCGACGGAAACCTGCGCTTCTGCGCGGATCTTACATCCATGATCCCGCGCGTAAAAAGAGGCGCAGTCGGCACCGAACTGGTCGTTCGAGCATCGAGGCTAAAGGACATGTCAGGTTCTCCCACACTGATCGATGCCGCCGCAGGTCTCGGAAACGATGGTCTGCTGCTGGCCGCCGCCGGCTTTAAGGTCACGCTCTGCGAATACAATCCCGTGATCGCAGAGCTGCTCACGGACTCCTTAAGGCGGGCCGCAGATGTTCCCGCCCTGGCTTTTGCGGTATCAAATATCACGGTCCGCACAGGCGACAGCATCCCTTTCATGAAGGAATCCGGGGTCCGTCCCGATGTCATATATCTGGACCCGATGTTCCCCGAGAGCGGCAAGAACGCATTAATAAAGAAAAAGTTCCAGCTGCTCAGGCAGCTGGAACTTCCGTGCTCAAACGAAGAAGAACTGCTCGAGGCCGCCATAGCCGCGGGTCCTCATAAGATCGTGATCAAACGTCCGATAAAAGGGCCGTATCTGGCGGGCCGCAAGCCCTCATACTCTATCGAAGGCAAAGCCGTCAGGTATGACTGCCTTGTTTATGCATGACCTTCAGCATTTCCCTGCGGATATCGTCCAGCTTGACAGGTTTGGACAGATATCCGGCAAAGCCTTCGGCCTTATACTCATCCTCAGCGCCCGACATCGCATTGGCTGTAAGCATGATGACGGGCGTTTCTTTGTTCAGATGCTCGAATGTCTTCATGCGCCTGTAGGTCTCAACGCCGTCCATATGAGGCATCATGTGGTCCATGAATATCATATCGAACCTGTCGGTCTTTACTCTCTCGAGTGTCTCCAGACCGCTCGTTGCCGTTACTGCCTTTATGTTAAGCTGCTTGAGCAGGTGCTTCATCAGCACCAGGTTCGTGCTGCTGTCGTCCACCACGAGCACGCACATCCCCGACAGTTTCGACGCGGCGTCGGAATGGGATGAATAAGCATCGGGGGCGGCAACGGCAGGCGCCTCGCCGCTCGAGACTATCTCCTGCCTTATCTCGATGCGGAACTCCGAGCCCTTTTTCTCTTCGCTCGTATAATCTATGGTTCCGCCCATCATCTCCAGTATGGACTTTGTGAGGGCCAGTCCCAGACCCGTGCCCTCTATCGCTCTGTTTGTATTCTCGTCCAGCCGCTGGAAACGCGTGAATATCTCTGTCCTCTGCGCCTCCGAAATGCCTCTGCCGGTATCCTTTACCGCTATTTTCAGGATCACGGACTTATGATCGGCGCTTAATCCGCCGTTGATAAAATCGAGTCTTACCGAACCCATATCGGTATATTTGTACGCATTCGTGAGCAGATTCGTTATGCATTGCCTGAGGCGCATCTTATCGCCGAACAGCGCTTTCGGGAGAGTGGGGTCGACGCCCGTCGTGAATTCAAGGCCCTTCTGCCTGCACATCAGTTCTATGCTCGAACAGCACATCTGCACCAGTTCGTCCAGATTATACGCAGCCGGATAGATACTGAGCTTTCCGGTTTCGATCTTTGAAAAATCAAGTATGTCGTTAACGATGATCAGCAGCGATTCGCCGGCACTCTCGATATTCTTCGCGAAATCATGTATCTCGTTGATATCGCTGCTCTCAGAGATCAGATGGTTGAATCCGAGCACAACATTCATCGGGCTCCTGACCTCATGCGACATATTCGCGAGGAACAGCTTCTGGGCGCGGTTTGCCTTTTCCGCCTTATCGGCCATGACTATAAGCTCGGAGTTTTTGTTCTCAACCATCTCGAACTCGCGGCGATACAGCATTTTCTGATAATTGATCATATAGACGATGATACCGCCGGCCACGATAACGCTGCCGACTACCGAAACACCGACATCATGGTGCGTCGCCAGTTCAAAATGGAAATCAGTATAACGCTCGACCATGATCGCAGCGATAAAAGTGAATATCGTGCAGAGATTCGCAAACACCTCAAGCTTACCGCTCAGTGAAACGGCGAAAAGAACAAGTTCATACAGTATCCATATGCTCATGCCGGAGTACAGTCCTCCGCCGAAAAGCCACAACAGCGGCATAAGGATGATCAGAGCGATGAGCATTATGATCTCAAGAGTCTTGAGCTTCCCTTTAAGGATCAGGATGGCATAGCAGATGGGAATGGATATCCAGAGGAAAGCGGTTATGGCAACCGCCACGATATGCGTATGCGCAAGAATACAGACGATCATGCCGAAGAAACCCGCCGGTACACTGACGAGTATCATACGCGCCGAAAGTCTGTCATTAAGCGATATTTTTCTGTCTTCCGAAGCTGCCAGCAGCTTTTTGAAAAAATCTCTCATGTAAACTCCGATTAAATTTCGATATCTTTGTAATTCTAAATTATAACATACCCATTCGCAAATTTCTATATCCCTTTTCGTAATTAATGCAGTATTTTTCACATTTTACAATTTTCATAATTCAATAACCCTTTTATTGATTGCTTTTTTTCATTAAAAGCAATATAATCAGAGCATATAAATCATCAAAACGCATGCTCAGACGTGCGGAAAGGCATTTCATGACAGTATTGGTTACCGGCGGAGCCGGATTCATCGGCAGCAACTTCATCTTTTATATGCTCAAGGCACATCCCGACTATCGGATCGTATGCTACGACGCGCTCACTTATGCGGGCAATCTCTCCACTCTCCGCCCGATTCTCGACAACCCCCGCTTCAGATTCGTAAAGGGCGATATCTGTGACCGCGAGAGCGTATACCGTCTGTTCGAGGAAGAGAAATTCGACTATGTCGTTCATTTTGCAGCCGAATCGCATGTTGACCGTTCGATCGACGATCCCGGCATCTTTGTAAAGACCAACGTGCTCGGCACCCAGGTTCTGCTCGATGCCGCTGTGAAGTACGGCCTTAAGCGTTTCCATCACGTCAGCACCGATGAGGTTTACGGCGACCTGCCTCTCGACCGTCCCGACCTGTTCTTTGTCGAGACTCTTCCGATCAAGGCCAGCAGCCCTTATTCGGCTTCAAAGGCTTCGTCGGATCTGCTCGTAATGGCCTACTGCAGGACCTTCGGACTCGACGCGACGCTCAGCCGCTGCTCGAATAACTACGGCCCTTACCAGTTCCCCGAAAAGATGATCCCGCTGATGATAGCGAACGCCACCGCAGACAAGCCCCTGCCCGTTTACGGCGAAGGCATCAATGTCCGCGACTGGCTCTACGTTGAGGACCATTGCCGCGCGATCGACCTTATCCTTCACAAAGGCCGCAGCGGAGAGGTTTACAATATCGGCGGACACAACGAGATGCGGAATATAGATATCGTTAAGCTGATATGCAGGGAGCTCGGCAAGCCCGAGTCGCTTATCACTTTTGTTAAGGACAGAAAGGGCCACGATATGCGCTACGCCATCGATCCCACCAAGATCCATAACGAGCTTGGCTGGCTGCCCGAAACAAAATTTGCCGACGGAATAAAGGAAACTATCCGCTGGTATCTCGATAACCGCTCCTGGTGGGAAGAGATAGTCAACGGCGAGTATAAAGAGTACTACAAGAAAATGTACGGTAACAGGTAAGTAGGTGCTTTTCACATGAAAAGTACAAAATGAAAACTCTCATTATCGCGATCGTATCGGTCAGGACAGCACGGGAAAAGGACAGCGCTGATGAGATCATCAAGAACCTTTAAGACAAGGGGACGGCTCTTCTGTCTGCGAATTGCACAGACAGAAGAACCGTCCCCCTTGTCTTTGAGGTGCCAGGCACCTTGTCTTATTATCTTCCTTGCCTGTTTTTATTCAATATATCCGGCTTCCTTCAGATACCGCGTGAGCGCGTCCTTCCAGTCGGGAAGCGGCTTAAAGCCCTCTTCTGCCAGCTTTGAGCGGTCCAGCCTGCTGTTGAGTGGGCGGCGTGCCTTTGACAGGCCGTAATCCGCCGTGGAAACGGGGATCAGCTTTGTGTCGATGCCGCACTGTCTGAATATCTCAACGGCAAAATCATACCATGAGATATATCCTCCTTCGTTGGTCGCGTGATAGCAGCCGTAGCGGTCCGTTTCCGTCATATCCGCGAGGAGTACCGCCAGATCCTTCGTATAGGTCGGAGTACCTATCTGATCGTTTACGACCCGCAGTTCATTGCCGGTCTTTGAAGCCCTGATGATATTCCTGATAAAATTGTTGCCGTTCAGTCCGAACGCCCATGAAGTCCTGACGATATAGTATTTTCCGGCCAGCTCCCTGACCGCTTCTTCTCCGTCGAGCTTCGACCGGCCGTATACATTAAGCGGCCCGAAGTCCGTATCGTCCGGGCGCCTCGGCGTATCGCCGCTCCCGTCGAACACATAGTCCGTGCTGACATAGATCAGCTTCGAACCGTGCTTTTTTGCGGCAAGCGCCAGGTTCCTGGTGCCGTCGGCATTGATTGCGAATACCCTGTCTTTGTTTGCCTCTTCCTCGGCCAGATCGACCGCGGTCCAGCTGGCGCAGTGAACGATCGCGTCGGGCCTGATGATGTCGAGTATGTCTGCCGCCTCCTCCGCGTTCGTAATATCGAGCGCGGCATATCTGGCTCGCGCCGCAGCTGAGCCGTCATCTATTCCGTTGTACTGAGGCACACTTCCCGATCCAATGCATTCGTGGCCGCGTGCCGACAGTTCATTCATCACATCATGTCCAAGCTGTCCGTTGACTCCGGTAACGAAAACCCTCATGTCAGTGCCCCTCCTCCGCTCATTCTATGTATTTGCCGTCCAGTACGTCCATCAGATATGCCCCGTACTGGTTCTGTTTCAAGATATGGTATACCTTCAGCACGTCCCCGCGTGAGATCCAGCCGTTCAGATAAGCGATCTCCTCGAGACATGCGATCTTGCGGTGCTGATGAGTCTCAACCGTTTTAACGAAATTAGAGGCGTCCATCAGGCTCTCGTGAGTCCCCGCGTCCATCCAGGTAAAGCCCTGTCCGAGCAGCTCTACATTTAGTCTGCCTGCCTTCAGATACAGGCCGTTCAGATCCGTGATCTCGAGCTCGCCCCTGGCAGACGGCTTAAGGCTCTTTGCGTATTCCACCGCCTTATTGTCGTAGAAATACAGCCCCGTCACGCAGTAATTGCTCTTGGGCTTTGAGGGCTTTTCTTCGATGGATACGACCTTGCCCGCAGCGTCAAACTCCACGATGCCGAAACGCTCGGGATCGTCCACATAGTAGCCGAATATCGTGGCGCCGTCACCGTCCTCGGCGCGTTTAACCGCCGCCTGGAGACGGTCTTTCAGACCGTGTCCCGAGAAAATATTGTCTCCGAGCACCATGGCGACCGTGCTGCTGCCGATGAACTCCTCTCCGATCAGAAATGCCTGCGCGAGTCCGTCCGGCGAAGGCTGTTCGGCGTATGAAAGCCTGACTCCGAACTGGTGCCCGTCACCGAGCAGGTCCCTGAACCTCGGCAGATCCGCCGGTGTCGAGATGATCAGGATATCCCTGATGCCGGCATTCATCAGCACCGACATCGGGTAATAGATCATCGGTTTGTCATAGACAGGCAGCAGCTGCTTTGACGTTACCGTGGTCAGCGGATAGAGCCTCGTTCCCGAGCCTCCCGCAAGAATGATCCCTTTCAAGAGCACTGCCTCCCTTCATATCCTAATCGCGCTTGAACAGGTCTCTCGTATAGACCTTATCCTGCACATCATCTAGGCAGGAATCGTATCTGTTCGCGATTATAGCGTCGCTTAAGGACTTGAACTTATCGAGATCGTTTACCACGAGCGAGCCGAAGAAGGTCTCTCCGTCCTTAAGTGTGGGTTCGTAGATCACTACCTGCGCGCCCTTTGCCTTTATCCTCTTCATAACGCCCTGTATGCTGCTCTGGCGGAAATTATCGGAGTTCGTCTTCATCGTGAGCCTGTAAACGCCTACGGTCACGGGGCGCTCCTTGTCGCTGTCGAACTGGTTCTTCTCGGCATAGCTGTAATAGCCGGCCTTGCGAAGTACCATGTCCGCGATGAAATCCTTTCTCGTGCGGTTCGACTCAACTATCGCCTGGATCAGGTTCTGCGGCACATCCTCATAATTGGCCAGCAGCTGCTTGGTATCCTTGGGCAGGCAGTATCCGCCGTAGCCGAAACTGGGATTGTTGTACTGGTCGCCGATACGGGGATCGAGGCAGACACCGCTGATGATCTCTCTCGTGTCCAGTCCCTTAACCTCGGCGTAGGTATCCAGCTCGTTAAAATACGATACGCGCAGTGCCAGGTAAGTATTGGAGAACAGCTTAACCGCCTCTGCTTCGGTAGCGCCCATGATCAGGACCTTAACGTCCTCTTTGATCGCGCCTTCCTTTAACAGTCCGGCAAATCTCTCGGCCTTTTCCCTGAGCCTCTCGTCACCGGGGATAGTGCCTACGATGATGCGGCTCGGATAGAGATTGTCGTATAATGCCTTGCTCTCACGCAGGAATTCGGGTGAGAAAATAATGTTGTCGCTGCCGGTCTTTTTGCGGACAGCCTCGGTATAGCCGACGGGGATCGTGCTCTTGATGACCATGATCGCGTCGGGATTGTATTTCATTACGAGTCCGATGACCGCCTCAACGGCCGATGTATCGAAGAAATTCTTCTGCGGATCGTAATTCGTGGGAGCCGCGATAACGACGTATTCCGCGCCCTCGTACGCTTCCTTCGCGTCCAGCGTCGCCGTCAGATCGAGCTCCTTTTCCTCTAAGTATTTCTGGATGTACTCATCCTGGATCGGAGACTTTTTATTGTTTATCATCTCCACTTTTTCGGGAATGATGTCTACCGCATAAACCGTATTGCGCTGGGCCAGCAGCGTCGCGATGCTCATGCCCACGTATCCTGTTCCCGCAACCGCTATCTTCATATCTGTCTGTTCCTTCCTGTTATCACTGTTATATATTCTATACTTTGAGGGGTCTAAACACAAGCCCTACAGTCCGCTCTCGGGCAGGCAGTGCATCTGTGTGACTCCGAGCACCCTGAATCCCTCCGCAGTGCCGCAGAACCTGCGTATGCCGAACTCGTACGCGCGCAGCTTAATGTAGAGCGCTACCGAAGCCGAAGCGGGATTCTCCTTGGGATACTGGCTCGGGAAGCATGTAAAGAGAGCCTCGAGCTGCTTTTTTAAGAATCCTCTCGTATTCACGAACCTGTTCGGATGAGCTGTCATGAACAGCGCTATCGCCTTGACCGGCGCGGGCTCCGCTCCGTATTTGGCCATTATCTTCGCAAAAGGCGCAAAGAATGCTATCCTCTTTGCCGCGCGGCCGGTGTTCAGATGATCCGCATGACACTCGCTCGAAACATCGGGATCGTTGCTTAATATCACGTCGGGCTTAAAATCCCCGACCGTCTGCGCGATGCCGCGTATCAGCTCATCCTCGCCGTAGAAGCCTCCGTCCGAGAGTCCGAGAAAGCGCACATCGCTTATCCCGAGCAGCTTAGCCGATTCGAGAGACTCCTGTTTCCGAAGAGCGATCAGGCCCTCTTCGCTGATGCCCTTCTGCGCGAACTCATCCCCGTATCTGCCGTCGGTGCAGATCAGGAAGCAGACCTTTTTTCCGGATGCCGCCAGCCTGGCCGCAGTCGCGCCCGCTCCGACCTCTATGTCATCCGGATGAGCGCCTATGAACAGAAACCGCTCAAAGTCCTCGATCTTCGGCGCGGGAGCCGCGCATTTAACTATCAAACGGGTAAGACTCATATGCCCTCCTTATCACCTGTACTCCTTAAGTACTTCCTTTAACAGCTTGGGATCGTCGGTCATGATCGCGTCCACATCCCTCTCTATCAGAAAACGCATATCGTCCGCGTCGTTGATCGTCCAGAACTGGACCGCCATGTTTTTGCGGTGCGCGCGCCTGATATAGGACTTTTTCGTCAGATTGAGCTTAATGCCCTTAATGTTGTAAGACATCGGGATCTGCAGGCAGGTAAAGTCGACATTCGCGAACAGATTGACGCCGAACATCTGGGTTATGACGAACTTGCCGGCGCCGGCCGTCGAACCGCCGCGCATAAGTGTCGGATGCGCCTCCTTCAGGTATTTCTCTATCTCGGGATGGAAAGTGCCGATAACGATGCTGTTCTTATAATCAGGGAAACGCTGCGTCAGGGTCTCGTCGATGATGTCTGCGGCTTTGTATCCGACCTCATCGCCGTTCTTTATCTCGACGATAAAGAGCAGGTCCTTGTCCGTCTCATAGAATTCGGACATCAGCTCGTCAAACTCGAGGATCTTGAGTCCGAGCGCCTCCTGCTCCTCTTCGGTCTTGCCGCGGTAAGGGTACTCTCCCGTGTCAGGATCCTTAAAATTATAGCCCATGTTGTAGGAACGCAGCTCGTCGAGCGTATGCTCGGCGATCACTACCTTTTCCGCGCCCTCCTCGCAGGCCATCCTGTTGATCGTCGAATCGTGGCTGTATACCAGATGCCCGTCCGAGGTCATCCATACGTCCGTCTCGCAGATCTGTATGCCGTATTCGTTGACCGCAGCCCTGTACGCCATCAGTGTGTTCTCGGGATTGCTGATGCCGCCGCCCCTGTGCGCCGCGATCATCGGCAGCTCATCCTTGCCTTTGATGAACGGGTTCGATTCGGTTACCTTCTTCGGCGGGATCACGTTGATCACCGTGAAAAATACCGCCAGAACAGCCAGTACACATAGAAACCTCATTAATCCCCTGTGTTTTTTCATATGTCCTCCCCAAATAACGGATTTCTCTTTTCCTGAATCAATAATAGCATTTGTGAGCATCGATTTCAAATTGCTTCTTGCGCACATCGGGATTACGATTTAAAATGTCTGAAAAGAGCAATTCAGACTAATCCCCGGGAGCGCACAGACATGAAATTTACCAAGATGCACGGCTGCGGCAACGACTATATCTATTTTAACTGCTTTGAGGAGCATATAGACGATCCCGTCTCACTCTCCGTCAGGCTTTCCGACAGGCACAAGGGCATAGGGGGCGACGGCATAATCCTGATAAAGCCTTCGGATAAGGCCGACTGCTTTATGGACATGTACAATCTCGACGGCTCCCGCGGCAAGATGTGCGGGAACGCGATCAGGTGCGTCGGGAAATATATTTACGAGCACGGGCTTACCGACAAAAAAGAGATAAAGGTCGATACTCTCTCCGGCATCAAGGAGCTCAGGCTCATGACCGCGGGCGAGTTTAAGGCTGCGGGCGGCACCGTTCCTGCCGAGATGGCGGATGTACCGGATAAAAACAGCGTCGGACGCGACATCATCTCCTTTGTCACCGTAGATATGGGCGCGCCCGTTACCGATATCGCGGCCATCCCGCTCAACACCGACATCATCAAAGAGTATAAGCTCGGCTATTCTCTCGGCGCCGCGGCGCGTACGCTGCGCTTTACCTTCGTATCGATGGGCAATCCCCATGCGGTGACCTTCGTTGACGATATCATGACCGCTCCGGTAGAGGAGCTCGGGCCTCTCTATGAGCATCACGCGATATTCCCCGAGCAGGCCAATATCGAGTTCGTTCACGTGCTTGACCGCGGCAGCATAGAGTTCAGGGTATGGGAGCGCGGCTCCGGAGAGACACAGGCCTGCGGCACCGGCGCTTGCGCCTCGACTTACGCTTCGATAATCAACGGTTTTACCGACGATGAGATAAATGTGCGGATGCTCGGCGGCACCCTGCGCATACGTTATGACAGGGTTCTGGACAGAGTGTTCATGACAGGCCCCGCGGTCGAGGTCTTCTCGGGCGAGGTCGAAAGGTAAAATGCCTTGAATTTTCCGTCCGCTTATATTATACTTTGTCTTAGATAAATCCAATCAAACGGAGGTTATTTCATGGAAGAAAAAAGAAGATTCAAGAGACTGCCCATTTCTATGAAGCTCGAGATCTCCTCGCTCTTTAAGCAGGATCATGTAGAGCTTAAGGATCTGGATGCTCCCATTCAGGTTTCGAACGTATCCAAGGGAGGCATCGGCTTCACTTCCGCGAACGACCTGCCTCTGGGCTTTTATTTCAACGCCTGCCTGCAGATGGGTGACGCTGAGGATGCAAAGCTTTTCTGTGTAGTTAAGATCGTCCGCAAGGAGGAGCTTCCTACCGGCGAGACACGCTACGGCTGCGAGATGGTTGGCCTGGCTCCCGTTCTCGATTACATTTTTGACGACTATGAAAAAAGCACCGAGGGCTGATGCCCTCGGTGCTTTATTTAATATCACCTTTATTCGGCCGCACCCTTGTCAAAGAGCTGCGGCTCTAAGTTTCTTACGGTATAAGAAGTATTGAGATTCGTCTTGGGCTTTGCCCTGTCAAAGTTCTTAAGTATACGCTCTCCTATCATCAGGCTGTTCTCGTAGCAGGCCGTGGGGAGCATAACGATGAACTGGTTCTTGCTGTAGCGGGCGAATATGTCTCCGCTGCGCAGGGACGACGCTATAACGTTCTCCATTTTCTCCATGCCCGCCGCCACTTTGTTCAGGTCGGGCTCTTCCTTTGCCCTCTGCTTTATCGTGATCAGCATGATATATACCGACATGCCGTTGCGCGCGCATGCCCTGGCCTCTATCTTATAGTAGTGCTGGAAAACGGAATAGTCACAGACATAGGCCTCTCTGCGGGCCTCTTTTTCCGTCAGTTCTTCCTGGATCGTATTGAGATCCGCCTCGATGCCCTCTTCGTGTACGGTGATCTCCTCATACAGCTCGAGGAGCTTTTTCTCGGGCTCTACGCCGAACTCGTCGTAATATGCGTTGACTATGCGATTGTACTGCTCGACCGCGTTTTTCTTATTGCCGATCTTGTATAAAGAGTAGATCAGATAATAATTCACATCCGAATTCATCGGATCGATCGCGTTCGCGACACTGCATCTGTCCGCCATCTCCTCGAATTTGCCGAGCCGCAGCAGGACCTCCATGAACTTCACGATCATCTGCATGTAGATCGAGCGGTATCTGGTAGCCAGCGCAGAGCTCCATGACTCCATATGGCACTTCGGCAGGAAATCGCCCTTGTACAGGTCAAAAGCAGCACGGTAATACTCCAGACGCTCCTCATCGGAAATATCGGCAACGGCGCCTTTGTTGCAGTATGATATGAACTCTTCGAAATCGTACTCGCAGGGAAGCTCCCTGTTCCAGGAAATGGTACCCTGTTTGCGGATGATAAGCTTCTTCTCGGGGATCTGAAGGTCATCCATCAGGGCTCTGATGCGGTGCAGACTGGTTTTGAGAGCGTTTTCCGGGTCGCTCGTTATACTGTCCTCGTTCCAGATAAGGTCGATGATCGAGGCCTGGGGCAGGTTTCTGTCGTGAAATGCGATAAGATACTCCAGGATCAGCCAAAGCTTCTTTGACCGGTTATCCTGATCGGTTATGGTTTTATCGCCGTAAGACATCGAAAAACCGCCGAAGGTTTTGATCCTGATTACATCATCCATTACAAATACCCCATAAACTTCCAAACTTAATTCTTAATAATTATATCTTTTCCGATATTTCATTTCAACACCCATTAGTATTATGAATTGTCGAAATTTACTTTGACTTTTGGTTTTCAATATGATAGATTATGTCTTGGGTGCATATAGTATCACCCATTGTGTATATTTTTATTTTTTTATGGAGGCTTTTTATGAAAAACGGCACAGTTAAGTGGTTCAATGCTAAGAAGGGCTTCGGCTTCATCTCTGACGAAGAGGGCAACGATGTATTCGTTCATTTCTCAGCATTAAACATGGATGGCTTCAAGGTTCTTGAAGAGGGTGAGAAGGTTACATTCGACGTTGTAGACGGCGAGAAGGGACCTCAGGCTGCTAACGTTACAAAGTGCTAATGGCAGCTCTGGCGTGAAGTTTATTCGAAGTGCTAATAGATTTTCATCATATATTGATACAGATATATTAGAACCAGGAATTTTACGCAATCCAAAAAGAAGCTCACTTACGGGTGAGCTTCTTTTTTCATGTCCTGATCTCTTATTCGGTTTTGCGTTTCAAGCCAAGATAGGCCGCGATGCCTTTCGCGTTCGCCTCTCCGAGGTTCTTTAAACCTTCCTCGGTCTTGATGAACTGCTGATCGTAGTCGTTGTCCATGAAGCACTGCTCCACTATGATGCCGGGCAGATCGCGGTTCGCGCAGTGGCGGTTTATCGCGTAATAATCGAGAGCCTTGCCCTCCGAGTCAAACATATCGTTGCTCTTTCGCATATTTACGCCGCGATTGGCAAGTCCGAGTTCCTCAAACTCGGCCATGATGCAGTTTCCGAGAGCAAAGGTCTGATCGTGAACATTGGACCGTCTCGAGGCCCAGATCTCCGTACCTTTCAGCAGATGAGCGTCGGTAGCGTTAAAGTGGATGCTGACCAGACAGTTCGCGCCGACCTGTCTTCCGAGGTCGCAGCGCATCTCAAGATCCTTCTTTTTGTCCCTGTCCATGATCGTGTCGTCTTCTCTGGTCATGTATACTTCGATGTTCTCATAATTCGTTACAAGATAATCGCGACAGTACTTGGCTACCTTTAAGGTGAGGTCCTTCTCCTGAAGTCCCGCGTAGCAGGCGCCGCTGTCATATCCGCCGTGTCCGGGATCCAGTACTACTACATATATTCCGTCGTCATCGGCTGCTCCGGGTGCCGGAGTGGGTGCCTCTGTCGGATCCGCCGGCTCGGGCGTAGGCTCGGGAGTAGGCGTGGGTTCGGGTGTGGGAGTCGGTGTGGGAGTCGGTTCGGGCGTAGGCGTCGCCGTGGGCTCCTTTTCAGGTTCCGTGGTAGGAGCTGCCGCAGAGTCTGCCGCATTGCTCTTTGATGCATCCGCAGTGACCTCGCTGCCTGACGCAGGGTCATCCTTGGCGTTCTTATCCTTCATGCAGCTCGAAAGTGTAAATGCGGCGGCTATCACTATCAGTACCGCAAGGCTGCATATCAATACGTTTTTCATTTCTTAAAAATCTCCGATCACAATATTGTTACCAAACGCTAACTATTCTACTGTTTGGAGAAGTATAAGTCAATACCGTCAGCGATTCCTACAACCAGCTTTCTGCGATAATCTTCGGTTGCCATCAGCTTATCCTCGGCCTCGTTCGACATATAGCCCATTTCCACGATGCTTACGGGCACTTTGCTCCAGTTGATGCCGGTCATGTTGTCAACCTCGCTTACATAGCGCATCTTCGCTCCTGTCCTGCCGACCATGGTCGTGAGCAGCGACTCGGAAAGCAGACGGCTCTGCGCGTAAAGATCTGAGTTATAGGGGTTTGTCGAAGTCATGCAGATAGTTTCGATGCCATGCGCGTCGGTATTCGAGTTGCTGTTGGCGTGAATTCTCACAAAAGCGTCCGCACCTGCGTCATTAGCGATCTGTGCTCTCTCGACGTTGGAAATATCGACTTCATTGGTCGTGCGCGTCATGATGACCTTATAGCCCCTTTCTTCGAGCTCGGTCTTAAGCGCAAGGGAAATATCGAGGTTAAACTGGAATTCGGTAATCCCCGTGTAATTTCCTGCCGTTCCCGAAGAAACCTTTGTCTTCATCTCGGAAGATCCGGGGCCTACCGGCTCGGTATCGTAATTGCCCCTGATCTGATGTCCGGGATCGATGCAGACGGTCCTGCCTGCGCCGGCGCCGTAGTAAGAAGCCTTATCTAAAACGGCGGAGGTGCCGCCGTTCGCCACCTCCGTATTGTCGTCAGTATTATTGTTTGCTTCGGGTTCTCCCTCTTCGGGTTCGGGCTCGACAACGGTATCGATCGAGTCAACCGCGCGTATGATCAGTCTGGTCGCGATGTAGCATTCCTGACCGTCATAGATTACCCTGGTCCATTCCTCATTGTAGCCTGTTCTTTCGAGTCTCTTGCCCTCTTCAAGGAAAGCAACCTTCTCGGTATCGGTCGAAGCACCGAGTCTTAAGTTAACGCCGTCCTTTGTATCAACGTAATCGGCCTTGGATTCGAATTTGTATCCGAATGTAAGGTCTGATATGGGTGTAGGCGTAGCGGGCACAGGTGTGGCCGTAGGAGCCTCTGTGGGGGCTTCCGTGGGTGCCTGTGTGGGATCCGCGGGAGCTGTGGGCTCAACTGCATCCGTAGGTGTGTCCGCAGCGGACGTGGGATCGTTCTTTGCCTCCTGCGTGGGATCCGCAGGCGTATCCGTAGGCTTCGACGCTGCTTCGGTGGGTTTATTGTTCTCGCTTCCGGTGTCGTTGTTCAGACCCGTCAGGATCAGTACTCCCACCAGTATCAGGATCAGCACGCCCAGTACATAGGGCATGATGCTCAAAAGCTTGGTTCTGTTCATGTTAATATAATCCTCCTGTTTAGGACCGGCTTTAAGCCGATCCTGATTCCCTGCTGTATTCTTTACTTTGGCACCATGCTATTTGCTCAGGTATGCTTTCTGCTCGGGCGTGAGCACATCGATGTGCTTGCCCAGGAATTCAAGCTTGCGCAGCGCAACCGCATCGTCGATCTCCTTCGGAACCTTGATCAGCCTCTCACCGATCTGTCCCTCGTGCTCGACAAGGTACTTCGCGCTGAGCGCCTGGATCGCAAAGCTCATATCCATGATCTCGGCGGGATGTCCGTCGCCTGCCGCAAGGTTTACGAGCCTTCCCTCTGCAAGGATGTATATCCAGTTTCCGTTTTCCAGCTTATATCCCATGATATTATTGCGCATGGGCGCACTCTCGACAGCCATCTCCTTCAACCCGGCGACATCGACTTCTACGTCGAAATGTCCGGCGTTGCAGCAGATCGCGCCGTTCTTCATCTTCATAAAATCGCTCTTGCGTACGACATTGTCGCATCCGGTGACCGTAACGAAGAAATCTCCGCGTGAAGCAGCTTCCGCCATGGGCATTACGTCAAAGCCGTCCATTACGGCCTCGATAGCCTTGATCGGGTCTACCTCGGTCACGATAACTTCCGCGCCGAGTCCCTTCGCTCTCATCGCAACGCCCTTGCCGCACCAGCCGTAGCCGGCCACAACGACAACCTTGCCGCATACGATAAGATTCGTGGTCCTGTTGATGCCGTCCCATACCGACTGTCCGGTGCCGTAACGGTTATCGAAAAGATGCTTGCAGTCCGCGTCGTTTACAAGTACCATCGGGAACTCGAGCGTTCCGGCCTTTGCCATCGCCTTCAGCCTGATAATGCCCGTAGTGGTCTCTTCACAGCCGCCGATAACGTATTTAAGTCTGTCGCGATGTCTGGTGTGCAGTGCATTTACCAGATCTCCGCCGTCGTCGATGATTATCTGGCAATTGTTCTCAAGCACATGATCGATGTGCGTGTTATACTCTTCCTCAGTCGTTCCGTGCCATGCGTGAACCTCGATACCCGCATCAACAAGAGCCGCCGCCACATCGTCCTGTGTGGAAAGCGGATTCGAACCGGTCACGAACAACTCCGCGCCGCCGGCCGCGATAACCTTGCACAGGTATGCGGTCTTTGCCTCAAGATGGATGGACAGCGCCACTCTCTTGCCGGCGAAGGGCTTAGTCTTCCGGAATTCTTCTTCAAGCCCGCGAAGCAGCGGACAATTGCGTTTAACCCATTCTATCTTTCTCGCACCCGAAGGAGCCAGAGAGATATCCCTGATCTCAGCATTCATTAATCTTTCCTCCGATCATTATTTACTGCTCTTCTTATTTCTGATTATCTCCATATAGCGCTCTCCGATCCTGTTCATTTCGAAGTAAACGCGTTCTTCATCTATGGTGGTGAGCACTTTATGCTCCATTAAAATCTTACCATTTACTATGACGGTGTCAACCTCTGATCCGTTCGCGGAGTAAATTAATGCGGAAATAAGGTTGTTATTCGGCTGAAGCTGAGGCGTTTTAAGATCGATAACGGCAATGTCCGCCTTATAGCCTTCGCGGATCTCGCCGAGCTCGTTTGCCCGTCCCAGAGCCGCAGCGCCACCGAGTGTAGCGAATTTCAGCACGTTCTCCGCAGAAACGGCGGTAGCTTCTTTCAGGAGTCCCTTGTGGATCATCGCCTCAAAAGTCATCTCCCTGAACATGTTCAATGTATTGTTGCTGGCGGCTCCGTCGGTACCGATACAGATGTTAAGGCCCTTTTCGAGCATTTTGGGTACGGGTGAGAAACCGTTAGCGAGCTTCGCGTTGCTGAACGGATTTATCGCAACGTTAACATTCTTTGCCTTCAGTATGTCGAAATCACGGTCCTCAAGATATACGCAGTGAGCCGCAATGCTGTGAACATCGAAAACTCCCATGCTGTCCACATACTCGACGGGCGTCATGTTGTATTTCTCGCGGCACATATTGACCTCGGTCTGACCTTCGGCCACATGCATATTGAGTCCGAGTCCGCGCTCCTTCGCTATCTCAATGACATGCTTTAAGAAATCGCCGCTGCAGGAATAGGGCGCGTGAGGTCCGAGCATGGCAAAACGCAGGTCGCCGTCGCACCAGGTGTCCAGATCGTGCAGTGCCTCGTTTACGCGGCGCATGCCGCCCTCGTCGTTATACTCGCTTCCTACGATACCCCTTGTAAAGCAGGCCCTGAGACCGCTCTCCTTTGCCGCTTTCGCATTCACGTCGGGGCAGATGTACATATCTACATACGAGGTGGTTCCGGTCCGGATCATCTCGATATTGGCAAGCAGCGTTCCGAAATAGCTCTCCTCGGGAGTCATCGCATCCTCAAGAGGCTCGATCGTATCGAACAGCCATGTCGTAAAAGGCACGTCGTCCGCAATGTTCCTGAACATGGTCATATACGCGTGCGTGTGCGCATTGATCAGTCCGGGGATCGCAAGCCTGTCTTTGCCGTCTATGATCTTATCGGCCTTCGGGGCATCCTGCGCCTGCATTGTGGTATCGACCTTAAAGATACGGTCGTCCTTAATGTAAATATCAGCATTCCTGATCACCGCGCTGCCGTTCTCATACAGCAAAGCCTTTATTTTCTCCAGTTTAATAACCATCCGTCCGCTCTCCTTTCATTGCATTCCAGGCATTCGCAGTTTCGCCTTCGGCATATAATAGGCAAAGCCTATTATCGAAAAGCTTAATTCTGCTTGCCTTTCAAATTGCATGATCGTAATATAACACTATCAACCTACCGTGTCAATAGGCGAATTAAAAATTTTTTCTGTTGTATTACCCTATTACCCTGAGGTATAATGGGTAAAAGACCTGAAAGGCGGAAGAATTCATGATTTCTACGAGAGGAAGATATGCGATCAGAGTGATGATCGATCTGGCTGAGAACGATAACGGCGGCTACATCCCGCTGAAGGATGTCGCTGCGAGACAGGGTATTTCCAAAAAATACCTTGAGATAATAGTAAAGGATATGGTGGCGGGCGGACTGCTCGTAGGAGCCAGCGGAAAGGGCGGCGGATACAAGCTCTGCCGCAAGCCTGAGGAATATACGATCGGAGAGGTGATCGAGCTGATGGAAGGGACCCTGGCTACGGTAGCATGCCTTGAGAACAATGCCGAGCCCTGTCCGAAAGCGGCCGAATGCCGTACGATCGCTCTTTGGGCCGAGTATTATAAGCTCACACTGGATTTCTTTAACGGAAAGCATCTGAGCGATCTTATACGGAAAGGATAATGATGCGAAATACATCTTTGAACGGAACCGTCAGATACACGCTGCTGAACGTCGCGTATTTCGCGGCTTTCTGCACGATACATGCCTACGCCGCGGTATACCTGATCTCGAAAGGCTTCAGCAATACCGAGGTCGGCGTTCTTCTTGCGGTCGCGAATATCGTTTCGGCTATACTTCAGCCCGTGATAGCCGGGATCATAGACAGGCCCGGCTATCTGACGAACAGGCGCTTTATCATTATCGCGGTGCTGATCATCATGACCGGTTCGGTAATCCTGATGTTCACACCCGGGAATAAAGCGGTTGTTTTCTTTATATATGCGCTCATATATATGATACAGTTCGCGTACCAGCCC
>JAEEXY010000123.1 GCA_016288005.1 Lachnospiraceae bacterium | reverse complement strand
AGCCATTGCCTACGGGCAGTATCTTAACGATTGATAAGGGACAGGGATATGCAGTTTAAACTTACCGAAACGCCCCTCAGGGACGTATATATTCTGGAGCCGAAGGTGTTCGGCGACCACCGCGGATGGTTCCTGGAGACCTGGTCGAAACGGGATCTCGAGGCTGCGGGACTTCATTACGATTTTGTACAGGACAATCAGAGCTACTCGGCGCATAAGGGGACTCTCAGGGGCCTGCATTTCCAAAAGGGGGAGGCTTCGCAGGCAAAGCTCGTGCGCTGCGTGAGGGGCGCGATCCTCGATGTGGCGGTGGACCTGCGCCACGGTTCGCCGACCTACAAGCAGTGGACCTCGGTTGAGCTCTCGGCGGAGAATAAGCGGGAGTTCCTGGTGCCGCGCGGTTTTGCGCACGGGTTCGTGACGCTGACCGACGATGTCGAGTTCCTTTACAGGGTCGACAATTACTATGCTCCCGGGACCGAGGCCTCGATCAGGTACGACGATCCGGAGTTCGGCATAGACTGGGGATTTAAGGACGGCGAGAAACCGATCCTCGCGGACAAGGACGAGGCGGCGCCTTATTTTAAAGACTACGGGATCCTTTTCTGATCTTATGGTTTTTACGGGATACGATCCCGTGAGATAATTTTGCGGTGTCATGACATCGCAGCAAGGGAGACTTTGAATTATGCAGAATTTCTGGGACAGCGGCGTTTGGGGAACGGTCAATCTGGCAGCGGTACTTCTGATCAGCCTTATTGTCGGCAACGCGCTCAAAAAGACACTTAAATTCTTACGCAGATCGCTCATACCCACTTCGGTGCTCGGCGGTCTGCTCTTAATGCTCGTCGGTATGGCTTTCCGCCTCATCACAGGCAAAGTCATGCTCGATACGGAGTTTTTCGGCGGCAGCGGCATGAATATGGCTGAGACGATCACATATCACTGCCTGGCGCTCGGATTTATCGCGACCGTTTTCAAGCATCAGGGCGAGAAAATGGGCAAGGAGCGCACACGCGAGATATTCAACACCGGCGTTACGACGGTTTCGACATATCTGCTGCAGGGCGTTCTGGGTCTGGGCATCACGATCGTATGGGCGATGCTTTCTTCTAAGATGTTCTCGGCGGCAGGCATCCTGCTCCCGTTCGGATACGGACAGGGAACCGGACAGGCGCTTAACTACGGCAGCATCTACGAGGCCGACTACGGCTTTGAGGGCGGCAAGAGCTTTGGTCTGACCGTCGCTGCGATGGGATTCTTGAGCGCTGCGATCGGCGGCGTCATCCATCTGAACGCTATGCGCAGACGCGGCAGATTTACCGAGGGCTTCGAGGAGACCGCGGAGAAGTATTCCTCCGAGGATATCCAGAGAGCCACCGAGATCCCGATGAACGGCAGCATCGATAAGCTCACCGTTCAGCTCTCGTTCGTTTTCGGCACCTATGCGGTGACCTATCTCGTGATCCGCGTGCTCGGAAACCTCGTTCCTTCGTTCAAATCCGTGCTTTACGGCTTTAACTTCCTCTTCGGCGTTATCTTCGGAACGATCATAAACATGATCCTGAACAAGATCACATCGAAGACGCGCCTGATACAGCGCGAGTATGTAAATGAGTTCCTGATGAAGCGCATCAGCGGATTCTTCTTCGATCTGATGATCGTGGCAGGCTTTGCGGCCATCCGCATCGAGGTCATCGGACAGTACTGGCCGGTACTCCTGACGATAGGCATCGTGGGCGCCGTTTCGACTTACCTCTACAACAAACTCGTCGCCAAAAAGCTCTTCGAGAAATACGGCGAGGAGCAGTTCATGGCCATGTACGGCATGCTGACCGGTACCGCGAGCACCGGTATCGTGCTCCTTCGCGAGATCGACAGGAATTTCGAGACTCCCGTTGCGGAAAACCTGGTTTACCAGAATTTCCCCGCGATCGTGTTCGGATTCCCGATGATGCTGATCGCGGCGCTCGCGCCCAAGCAGCCGGGCCTTTCGTGGATCATTATTACCGCATTCTTTATAGTCATGAATGTGATACTGTTCAGGAGCTTTATCTTTAAGCGCCGGGAGAAGAAGTGATATTGCGTCGGGGGTGACGTGTATTTACGGGGGAAAAACTATGTATGATTATCTGATAGTGGGAGCGGGCATTTTCGGCGCGGTATGCGCCAGAGAGCTGACCGACGCGGGGCATGCGTGCCTGGTGATCGACAAAAGGGATCACATCGCGGGCAACGCCTACACGGCCAATGAGAACGGCGTTATCGTGCATGAGTACGGCGCACACATTTTCCATACTTCGAACAAAGAGGTCTGGGACTATGTGAACCGCTTCGCCGAATTCAATAACTATATCAATTCACCGGTCGCCAGATACGGCGATGAGCTCTACAACCTGCCCTTCAACATGAACACGTTCAGCAAGATGTGGGGGATCGCGACGCCCGATGAGGCGCGCGCGGTCATCGACAGGCAGATAAAGGAGCTGAACATCGGCGAGCCCAAAAACCTCGAGGAACAGGCGCTCAAAATGGTCGGGCGCGATGTTTACGAGAAGCTCGTAAAGGGCTACACCGAGAAGCAGTGGGGGCGCAAGTGCAGCGAGCTGCCTTCATTCATCATCCGCAGGCTGCCGCTCCGGTTCACTTATGACAACAATTATTTCAACGACCGCTATCAGGGCATCCCGACGGGCGGATACACCGCGATGATAGCAAAGATGCTCGAGGGCATCGAGGTGCGGCTCGGATGCGATTATTTCGCTCTGAAGTCGGAGTATGAGGCCGGCCGGTGCGGGATGAAGGATACTGCAGCAGGGCTCGGCATCGCGCGGCACGTGATATATACCGGCCCTATCGATGAGTTTTTCGGATACTCTGCCGGGCAGCTCGAGTACAGGTCGCTGAGATTCGAAAAAGAGACTCTGCCCACCGACAATTTCCAGGGCTGCGCCGTGGTCAATTACACCTCCGCGGATGTGCCTTACACCCGCATCATCGAGCACAGGCATTTTGAGTTCGGAAAGCGTTACGGCGGCGACGATGCTCCGTTCACCGTCATCACAAAGGAATATCCCGCGTCGTGGAAGCCGGGTGATGAGCCTTATTATCCCGTCAACAACGACAGGAACAACGCGATATACGCCGAATACGCAAAGCTCGCGGAAAACTGCCCCGACGTGACTTTCGGAGGCCGCTTGGGCTGCTATAAATACTACGACATGGACAAAACCGTCGCCGCCGCGCTGGAGACGGTACGGAAATAGAAACAAAAGGTGCCTGTCACCATAATGGTGACAGGCACCTTTTATTCAGCACCGTAAGGGAGTCGAACCCTCCTCCTAAGCTTGGGAAGCTTATGTTTTACCGATAAACTAACGGTGCATGCAACGAATATTATTTTACGCATTTTTTTGAAAAAAGCAAGTCAAAAAGATTCGGTTGTTGCCGCAAACGGTATGGAGTATAATTAGTGAGTAAAAATCTGTGCAAAAGAGGGATGAAAGATGAAGATTGTTGTTTTAAACGGCGGTATCAGCACTGAGCGCGATGTTTCTCTGGTTTCGGGTACCCAGATATATAAGGCTTTGAAGAGCAAGGGTCATGACGTGATATTGCTCGATGTTTACCTCGGGTATGAGAAGGACCTGGCCCCCGGCGAGGAGGACGAACTCTTTACCGCAGGCATCGACTGGGCCGAGAAATCGGCAAAGGTCAGCGAGACCGCGCCCGATATCGAGGCGGTCAAGGCATCGAGGAGACTCAAGAGTGACGAGCTCTTCGGCGAGAACGTAATCAGGATCTGCAGGGCTGCGGACATCGTGTTCATGGGCCTGCATGGTGATTTCGGCGAGAACGGAAAGATACAGGCGGCTCTCGATCTGTACGGCATCAAATACACGGGTACGGATTACTTAAGCTCTGCCCTGGCCATGGACAAAACGGTCACAAAGGCGCTGTTCAAAGTCAACGGTGTGCCGACCCCCGAGTCCTATATCCTTAACGGTCCGGACGATACTTATGTACCGAACTTCCCTTCGGTAGTCAAGGTCAGCAGCGGCGGCTCATCGATCGGCGTGTTCATCGTGCGCGACGAGAAGGAATACCGTGACGCGGTGGTTGAGTGCGCGCGCTATGACGGACTGACCATCGTTGAGCAGTACATCAAGGGCAGGGAGTTTACCGACTGCGTATTTGACGGCAGACCTCTCCCTGTGGTTGAGATCATTCCGAAGCATGGCTTCTATGACTATAAAAACAAATACGAAGCCGGTGCGACCGTTGAGATCTGTCCCGCTGAAATCTCCGAGGAGCTGACAAAGCGCATACAGAAGGTGGCGCTCGATGCTTACAATACGCTGAGGATCAAGACCTACGCGCGCATGGATATACTGATGAATGAGGACGGAGAGCTGTTCTGCCTCGAGGCCAATACGCTGCCCGGCATGACGCCCACCAGTCTTATCCCTCAGGAGGCGAGAGCCGAGGGCACCGAGTTCCCCGAGCTGTGCGAGGAGATCATCCGTGTTTCGCTGAATAAGTATAAATAAAGGGTTTGCTATG
>JAEEXY010000049.1 GCA_016288005.1 Lachnospiraceae bacterium | reverse complement strand
CTCGGCCATTTTGTTGTCATATACGACACCGAGCTTTTCTTTTCTCTTGTTGGCTTTCTCAACATTCTTCTCGATCATCGCATCAAGGTCGGTCTTATCAAGATAACGGTTGATGAAGATGTTCTGAAGGATGGTGAACAGGGCAGAAGCGATCCAGTAGATGCCTACGCCGATAGGGAGCATAAGACAGAATACACCGGACATGATCGGCATGATCGTGTTCATGGTATTCATGGAACCCGCCATCGGATTGTCGTTGTTCTTGGTCTGCTTCTGAGGCTGGCTCACATTCATCGTCTTGGTCTGTATCATCTGTGTAACAACAGCGAGTACAGGAATGATGAGTGAACCGATGATCTTAAAGTTGGGAGTATCAAGAATGTTCAGGCCGAAAAGGTTATTGGCCTTGATGATACTGTTGACTGCCTCCGTGCATGTTCCCTGAATGGCTGCAAATGTGCCGTTCTGGAAAAATGCCTCCCAGTTTGCGGTCGAAAACTTCGCAAGTATGTCGATGAGGCTGTTAGTATACTCGGTCGAGCCGAGAGCGTAAGTCGAAAGACTGTTGGTAACACGCAGACCGTTCTCTGTAACAAAAGTCGTGATCGCGTCGGCATGTCCCGTAATACCTTCGATAGCGCCGGCTACCGTTCTGTACCAGTCGCCCACTTCTCCGACATATGCGGGGATCGCGTAAATAACGCGGTAAAGAGCGAACATGATGGGGAGTGAGATCAGCAGCGGCAGACATCCTCCCATGGGATTGGTGCCGTACTTGGCATAAACCTCCTGTGTCTCGGCCTGCTGGCGTCTCATTGACTCTTCGTCTTTTTTGCCCTTGTACTTTTCCTGAATCTTTGTAAGCTCAGGATTCATCTTTGATGAGAGTCTCGTGAATTTCTGCTGCTTTATCGTAAGGGGCAGCATAAGCATTTTAACTACAAATGTAAATAAGAAGATACATAATGCAAGATTATGTATTCCGAAGAGTCCGACAAATTTGTAGATCGCATCAAGAATAACTCCCATTATCCATGCAAACGGCTTCAAAATTGGATTAGAAACCGTTGTTAAAAACAGGATATTCAATTTTACCTCTCAATCTGTTACGGAACTGCTATCCGCAACATTCAAAATCTAGGGTACCGGATCGTATCCTCCCTTGGCAAACGGATGGCACCTGAGTATTCGTTTCGCTGCTAAAAACGAACCCTTCAGAGCTCCGTGCTTCTGAAGCGCTTCGATCGCGTAAGATGAGCAGGTAGGGATGTAAATACACACACTCCGCCTTTTGAGCGGCGATATATATTTCTGATAAACTCTGATCAAAAAGATAAGAATAGTTTTCATCTCAATATTTTATGGAGTCCGGCAAGATGCAGCATCGCATCTCTGACATCAAAATAACTCCTGCCTCTCGCGCCCGCCCGCGCCACTACCACAATGTCCAAACCACTATTGAACATGCCGCCCGTTATCCGGTATGATTCACGGACGAGTCTGGTAATTCTGTGTCTGACAACGCTGTTTCCGACCTTTTTGCTGACGGAAATCCCCAATCTGTTGTATTCCAGGTCGTTCTTTAAGACGTACATGACCAGGATACGATTGGCAAAGCTCCTGCCGTTTTTATATACGTTGTCAAACTGCGGATAATTCTTTAATGAAACTGTTTTCGACACATTCAAATCCCCGGAGCCTGATCTTCTGTCAAAAGACAGAAGAAAAGGTCACATAAATGCGACCTCAGGCTGATAATTTATGTCTTCCTTTTGCTCTTCTGGCAGATAATACCTTGCGGCCGCCTGCCGTGGCCATTCTCTGACGGAAACCGTGAACCTTCGATCTCTGTCTGTTCTTGGGCTGGAATGTCATTTTCATGTCTGTAACACCTCCTTTTCGAATAAAAGTAGATGACCCGTTAAAAGCCTATAATCTCCGCTTTTAAATAAATGGTCAAATTAACAGCATTACAATTATATTTACCAAAGTCATTTTCGTCAAGTAAATTCTTATTTTTTTAATACATTAAGGAAGTTATCAACAGTTTCCCGAGTTATGCACATATTGTGTGGATATGTTGATAATTATGTGTGGATAACATTTCTTTATTGAAAATTCTTTCTCTATGATATAGAATAATTATGTGTGGCAATTTCGCCTTTTGATGATTTACAGACGGAGCGTTTTTATATTATGAAGGAAAAGATAGCGGCAAGCTGGGATGACATTCTTGAGTTCTTGAGAACCGAATACAACATTAAAAAGGTTTCTTACGAGACCTGGCTCCAGAATCTGAAGTTTAAGGATGTTGACGGAAACAAGATCATAATAGTTGTCGACGACGAGGATGCCTTCTCAAATATCTCCTTCATTCAGAACAAATACGGCACATTTATCAAGAACGCCATCGCTGAGGTACTCAGCCTTGATTCCCTGCCTGAGATCGAGATAATCGCAGAAACCGCACAACCTTCGAAAAAGCCTGTCCCCGAGATTAAAAACAGTTCGAATTATTCTTCTGATTTTATTCTTGTCCCCGACTATACCTTCGATAATTTCGTAGTCAGCAGAAGCAATTCCATGGTTCATGCGGCTGCTCTTAAAGTTGCGGAAGCTCCCGGAGAGATCTATAACCCTCTCTATATCTACGGAGATCCCGGACTTGGAAAGACGCACCTCATGCATGCGATCGCTCACTTTATACTGGACAATTCTCCCAATCTCAAGGTTATGTACGTAACCAGCGAGAAGTTTACAAACGAGATCGTAGACAGCATCAGACAGGGTAATGTTTCGCCTTCCGACGTTCGCGACAAGTACCGCAATGTTGATATCCTTCTTATAGATGATATCCAGTTCATAATAGGAAAGACCCGTACGCAGGAGGAGTTCTTCTATACATTCAACTACCTGACAGAGGCCAGAAAACAGATCGTTATTTCGTCCGATAAGCCTCCGCGCGATTTTGCGGATCTCGACGAACGCTTCCGTTCTCGTTTCGAGAGCGGTCTGATCGTGGATATCACGACACCCGATTTCGAGACAAAGATGGCCATCCTTAAGAAAAAGCTTGAGATGAGGCAGTATGAGACCGGCATGAACATCGAGATCAGTGATGAGTGCCTCGCTTACATTGCCGACAATATCAATACAAATATCAGATCCCTCGAAGGAGCCCTGACCAAGGTCATCGCCCTGGCAAACCTCAACCACAAGGCCATCAACATGGAGCTTGTAGAGTATGCGCTAAAGGACATGATTTTCCCCAACCAGCGCAGGGTCATCACTCCGGAGTTCATCATCGACGTGGTCGCGGAGCATTTTGACATTACCGCAGAGGACATCCTTTCCGATAAGAGGGATAACCGCATAGCCTTCCCTAGACAGATCGCGATGTATCTCTCAAAGCGCTATACCATGCGCAACAACAACGAGATCGCCAAGGTTTTCAGGCGCGATCATTCGACGGTCATACACGGCATCAACTCTATCGAAGAGAAGATAAAAGTTAATCCCGATGTGGAGAATAAAGTGGATATCATCACCAAGAAGCTCAACATAAAATAACAGACGCGAAAGTTATTAACACGGGACAAACATGATATGTGGAGTCCATAAACCCTGTATTTTTCCATGTTTCATGTACTTATCCACTTTTGAACGCCCTTTACTATTACTATTAATAATTTTTATTAATATATTTATTTATACGGCAGAGGAGGAAATCCAAAATGAAAATCAAATGCTCAAAAGCAAATCTTCTTGCAGGGATCAATATTGTCTTAAAGGCAGTTCCGGTCAAAACCACCATGAACATTTTGGAGTGCATCCTGATCAAAGCTGTTAACAGCCAGATCAAGCTTGTCAGCAATGATATGGAACTCGGAATAGAGACCGTTGTTGTCGGAGATATCGCGGAAGAGGGCGTTATCGCCATCAACGCGAAGATCTTTTCCGATATGGTCAGAAAGCTTCCCGACAGCGATGTCACGATCGAGACAGATTCTTCTCTCAATACAAAGATAACCTGTGAGAAATCAAAGTTCAGCATTTCGGCAAAGGACGGCAGCGAATTCCCCGAGCTTCCCGTTATCGAGAAGAGCAAGAGAGTGACGATGTCGGAGTTCAGCCTTCGCAGCATTATCGTTCAGACCGTATTCTCCATCTCGGACAACGAGAATAATAAGATCATGACCGGTGAGCTCTTCGAGATCAAGGGCAACAAGATGCGCGTAGTGGCACTCGACGGACACAGGATCGCGGTCAGGAACCTGGAGCTGAAAGAGGATTTCGGCAACTATAAGGTCATCGTTCCCGGAAAGGCTTTAAACGAGATCAGTAAGATCCTTTCGGGCGAGGCGGATGACGAGGTCAATATCTACTTTGCCGACAAGAATATCATGTTCGAGCTCGAGGATACGATCATTCTCTCGAGACTTATCGAGGGCGAATATTATAAGATCGACCAGATGCTCTCCTCTGATTTCGAGACCAAGATCACGGTCAATAAGCGCGAGCTTTTCAACAGTATCGACAGAGCTACGCTCCTTATCAAAGAGAGCGACAAAAAGCCTGTTGTCATTGAGACGGCGGACCAGAGCCTGAAGCTCAAGATGGACACCTCGATCGGATCCTTAGACGATGAGATCATGATCGAGAAAGAAGGCAAGGATATCGTCATCGGCTTCAATCCCAAGTTCATCATCGAGGCACTCAGGGTCATCGACGACGAGAATATCGACATTTACCTTGTTAACTCAAAGTCTCCCTGCTTTATCAGGGATGCGCAGCAGAATTACATTTATCTGATCCTTCCGGTCAACTTTGTATCGTAAAGGCAGAGCACAGCAGAAACAGAGATTATAAGAAAATGGATAAAATAACTATCAGAGACGATTTCATAAAGCTCGGGCAGGCGATGAAGCTTGCGGGACTGGTTGAGACCGGAGTCGAAGCAAAATATGAGATAGAAGAGGGACGCGTAAAGGTTAACGGAGAGCCCGAAAACAGGCGCGGACGTAAGCTTTACAAAGGTGATGCCTTTACTTACAAGGGCAAGACCGTAACTGTGGAATGATATGATCATTAAAAAGCTGGAATTGAATAATTTCAGAAATTACGAGAGTCTTGAAGTCGAACTCGACAGCGGGATCAACATCTTTTACGGTGATAACGCCCAGGGTAAGACCAATATCCTCGAGGCCCTGTATATGGGCTGCACCACGAAGTCGCATAAGGCTTCGAGGGACAGCGAAGTGATCAGGTTCGGGGAAAAAGAGGCTCATCTGAGGATGTATGTCGAAAAAGCCGGGATCGAACGGAAAATAGACATGCATCTTAAGAAAAACGGACCGAAGGGCGTGGCTCTCGACGGCATACCGTTAGCCAAAGCATCCGAGATTTACGGGATGATGAATATCATTTCATTTTCACCGGATGACCTGTCGATCATCAAGAACGGACCTGCCGAGAGGCGCAGCTTCATAGACATGGCGCTCTCACAGCTCGACAAGATGTATCTCTACAGTCTCTCATCGTACAAAAAGTCTCTCAACCAGAGAAACATACTGCTAAAACAGATAAAGAGCAACGACGAGCTGGAAAATACGCTGTCCGTATGGGATGAGCAGCTGGCCAAGTACGGTGAGTACATCATCAACAGGCGCAGCGAGTACATTAAAGAGATCGGGGAGCTGGCCTCGGACATACACGGCAGGCTGTCAGGCGGCAAAGAGAGACTGAAGCTTAAGTATCTGCCCAATGTTTCGGCGGATATGCTTCCGGCGGAGCTCGGATTCTCCCACGAAAAGGATATCATACTTAAGACCACAAATGTCGGACCTCACAGGGACGACATCGGATTTGAGATAAACAGCGACGAGGCCAGAAAATACGGATCGCAGGGGCAGCAGAGGACTGCGGCGCTTACGGTCAAACTGGCGGAGATCGAACTGGTCAAGGCAAAGACCGGCGACAGACCGGTTCTTCTGCTTGACGATGTGTTTTCGGAGCTCGACCGGAACAGACAGACAGAGCTCTTGAACAGCATCGAGGACATCCAGACCGTTATCACATGTACCGGACTGGAGGAGTTCGTCAACGGGCGCATTAAGCTCGACCGCATATACAAAGTCGAAAACGGCAGAGTATCAGCGGCAGAATAACTATAGAAAGAGTGATAAAAATGAGTAATGAGTACGGTGCCGACCAGATACAGATTCTGGAAGGACTTGAAGCGGTAAGAAAGAGACCCGGTATGTACATCGGTACTACCTCTCTTCGCGGACTTCACCATCTGGTTTACGAGATAGTGGACAACGCGGTTGATGAGGCACTTGCGGGCTACTGCACGGTCATCGATGTATCGATCAACAAAGACAATTCCATCACCGTTATCGACAACGGCCGCGGAATACCCGTAGGCATCAACAAGAAAAAGGGTGTTTCATCGGTCGAGGTCGTATTTACCGTGCTCCATGCCGGCGGAAAGTTCGGCGGCGGGGGATATAAGGTATCCGGCGGTCTGCACGGCGTAGGCGCATCGGTTGTTAACGCGCTTTCCGAGTGGCTCGAGGTAACGGTCGAGCAGGACGGCAAAAAGTACAAACAGCGCTACAACAGGGGAAAGGTCGAGGCTCCGCTGCAGGAGATCGGCGATTCCGACAGGACCGGTACCACGGTTGTTTTCCTTCCCGATAAGGAGATATTTGAGGAGACCGTATTTGATTTCGGTACGCTCAAAGGCCGTTTGAGAGAGATCGCGTTCCTTACAAAGGGACTTAAGATCATTCTTCGTGATAAGCGTGAAGAAGAGGAAAAAGTCGCCGAGTTCCACTATGAGGGCGGTATCAGGGAGTATGTTCAGTACCTCAACAGGAGTCAGGTAACCCTCTATCCCGAGATCATCTACTGCGAGGGCCAGAAGGGCGACGTGCTCGTCGAGGTCGCTATGCAGCACAACGACGGCTACAACGAGGGCTGCTACAGCTTCGTCAATAATATCACTACGCCCGAAGGCGGCACACATTTTACCGGATTTAAGAATGCTCTTACCAAGACCTTCAACGATTACGCCCGCAATATGAAGTACCTCAAGGACAGTGAGGAAAACTTAAGCGGCGAGGATCTGCGCGAGGGCCTTTCGGCGATCATCAGCATAAAGATACCCGAGCCCCAGTTCGAGGGCCAGACAAAGCAGAAACTTGGCAACAGCGAAGCGAGGACTGCGGTGGATTCGGTTGTGAGCGAGCAGCTTACATATTTCCTTGAGCAGAATCCCACGGTCGGAAAGATAATCATAGAAAAGGCCGTTCTGGCACAGCGCGCGCGCGACGCGGCGCGTAAGGCCAGAGAGCTCACACGCCGCAAATCGGCGCTCGAGGGCATGAGCCTTCCCGGAAAGCTTGCGGACTGCTCGGACAAGGATCCGAAAAACTGCGAGATATTCATCGTAGAGGGAGATTCCGCGGGCGGCTCGGCAAAGACCGCGCGTCATCGCGCCACTCAGGCGATCCTGCCCCTGCGAGGCAAGATCCTCAACGTTGAAAAAGCCAGACTCGACAGGATACTCGGCAACGAGGAGATCAGAGCCATGATCACGGCGTTCGGAACCGGTATTTCCGATGATTTCGATATTTCCAAGCTCCGTTACGACAAGATCATCGTTATGACGGATGCCGATGTTGACGGTGCGCATATCGCGACACTCATGCTCACGTTCATATACCGTTTTATGCCCGAGCTCATCAAGGAGGGGCATGTTTATCTTGCCCAGCCTCCGCTCTATAAGGTCGAGAAAAACAAAAAAGTCTGGTACGCGTACAGCGATGAACAGCTGAATGCTATCATGACCGAAATCGGACGCGACAACAACTATACCGTTCAGAGATACAAAGGACTCGGTGAGATGGACGCCGAACAGCTCTGGGATACTACGATGGATCCTCAGACCAGGACCCTGAAAAAGGTTACCATGGACGAGGACAACGCAGCGGAGCTCGACGTTACGTTCAACGTGCTCATGGGCGACAATGTTGAGCCGAGACGTGAGTTCATCGAGACCAACGCAAAATACGCGAAGAACATAGATCTGAATGCTTAAGGAGAAAAAATGGAAGACAATATTTTCGATCAGGTCAGACCGGTCGATCTTAAAGAGACGATGGAGAATTCGTATATCGACTATGCCATGTCGGTTATCGCTTCACGTGCTCTTCCCGATGTAAGGGACGGTCTTAAGCCTGTTCAGCGCCGAATATTATATGCGATGATAGAGCTGTCCAATACTCCGGACAAGCCCCATCGTAAATGTGCCCGAATCGTCGGCGATACCATGGGTAAATACCATCCTCACGGTGACAGCTCCATTTACGGAGCGCTGGTCAATCTCGCGCAGGAGTGGTCGACGCATTATCCTCTCGTAGACGGTCACGGAAATTTCGGTTCGGTCGACGGCGACGGCGCGGCAGCCATGCGTTATACCGAGGCCAGACTCAGCAAGATCGCGATGGAGATGCTTGCGGATATCAACAAAAATACCGTAGAGTTCATCCCCAACTTCGATGAGACAGAGAAAGAGCCCACGGTTCTTCCTTCGAGAGTACCGAACCTGCTGATCAACGGCACCACGGGTATAGCGGTCGGCATGGCCACCAATATCCCGCCTCACAACATCGGCGAGGTCATTGACGCCGTATCGCTCATTATCAACAACCGCATAAACGAGAGCCGCGAGACCTCTATCGACGAGATCCTGCAGATCATAAAAGGACCCGATTTCCCTACCGGCGGCACGATCCTCGGCACCAGAGGCATCAATGAGGCATACCGCACCGGCAGAGGCAAGATCAGGATCCGCGCGGTCACCGATATCGAGCCCATGACCAACGGCAAGAACAGGATCGTTGTAACGGAGCTTCCTTATCTCGTTAACAAAGCCCGTCTGATCGCCAAGATCGCCGAGCTTGTAAAAGATAAAAAGATCGACGGCATCACCGATCTGCGTGATGAGTCCGACCGCCAGGGCATGCGTGTCTGCATTGAGCTCAGGCGCGATGTCAATCCCCAGGTCGTACTGAATCATTTATACAAGCATACCCAGCTGCAGGACACCTTCGGTGTCAATATGCTCGCACTGGTCGACAATGAGCCCAAGATGCTCTCGATCCTCCAGATACTTGAGCTGTATATCAAGCATCAGGAAGATGTTGTCACCAGACGTACCAGATTCGATCTGAACAAAGCCGAAGAACTGGCTCACATCAAAGAGGGTCTGCTCAAGGCGCTCGATATCATCGATGAGATCATCGCTCTGATCAGGGCTTCGAAGTCGACTCCCGAGGCCAAGCAGGGTCTTATCGACAGGTTCGGATTCGACGATCCCCAGGCACAGGCCATTGTCGACATGCGTTTGAGACAGCTGACAGGTCTGGAAAGAGAGAAGCTTGAGGCGGAGTATGCCGAGCTTATGGAGAAAATAAAAGAATACAAGGCTATCCTCGGTGACGAGAATATCCTTCTTACCGTAGTACGCGACGAGGCTGTTGCCATCGGCAACAAGTACCGTGACGAGCGCAAGACCTCGATCGGCTTTGACGACGACATTTCCGCAGAGGATCTGGTTCCCGACGACGATACCGTTATCGCGATGACCAGACTCGGCTACATCAAGAGAATGACGCCCGATAATTTCAAGGCTCAGCATCGCGGCGGCAAGGGCATCAAGGGCATGTCGATAATTGATGATGACATCATCGAAGAGCTCTTCATGACGACGAATCATCACTTTATCCTGTTCTTCACGAACCAGGGACGCGTATACAGGCTCAAGGCTTACGAGATACCCGAGGCATCGCGTACTTCGCGAGGCACCGCGATCGTTAACCTGCTCCAGCTCCAGCCGGATGAGCATGTTTCCGCGACCATCACCGTCAGGGGCTTCGATTTCGACAGCTATCTGCTGATGGCCACCAAGGGCGGCATAATCAAGACCACGAGACTTTCCGAATATGCGAATATCCGTAAGGTCGGCCTTATCGCGATCACTCTGCGCGAGGGCGACGAGCTCATCGGCGTTAAGTGCACCGACGAAAAACAGGATGTCATGCTCGTTACCAAGAAAGGTATGTCGATCCGCTTCAACGAGTTGGATGTGCGCGTTACGGGACGTCAGTCTATCGGCGTTATCGGTATCAATCTCGATGACGACGACGAGGTTGTCGCGATGCAGCTGACCGAGCAGGGCAAGTATCTGCTCACCGTTTCCGAGCTCGGCTACGGAAAGCTCACCCCTCTTACCGAGTTTAATTCGCAGCACCGTGCGGGTAAGGGAGTTCATTGCTATAAGATCATGGATAAGAGCGGACCGCTTGTCGGCGCGAAGATCCTTGATACAGACAACGATATCATCATCATCACGAATGCGGGCACCGTTATCCGTCTGCAGCTCTCCGATGTCAGGATCTGCGGCAGGAGCACGACCGGCGTTAAGCTGATCAACCTCGACGCGGATAAGAACACCAGGGTAGCGCGCTTCGCGAGAGTGCGCGAGACCGAGGAGGATGCCGAGACCAACGCAGGCATGTCCGGCGAGGTATTGACCGCGGTTCCGCTCGACGACGATGAGGAGGAGGATTCCGAAGAGGAGAAGGCCACACTTCATTCCGAGGAGTTCGACGGAAGCATCGGCGGCGACAGCGCAGAGGATGAGACCGAAGAATAACAGGTTATCACCGGACAGGAGTTCCGGTTAAGACACAGGCCCTCTCGGAGTATTTCGGGAGGGCCTGTGCGGTAAATACAGGCAGAAACGGAGAAAACGATGAGAACAGTCGATGTCGGGATCATAAGAGACGCGATAGCGCAGATGTGCGTCGATGCCAATCTGGGGCTTTCCGCGGATATGCTCGGAGCGCTTGAAAAAGCGTATGAGAGCGAGACCTCGGAGCTCGGAGGCAATATCATGGGCCAGCTGAAGGAAAACCTGCGGATAGCGGGAGAGGAGCGTATTCCGATCTGTCAGGATACCGGCATGGCCGTCGTGTTTTTAAGGGTCGGCCAGGATGTGCATTTTGAGGGAGGCAGCCTTAAAAATGCGGTAAACGCGGGCGTCCGCAGGGGATACACCGACGGATATCTGCGCAAATCCGTGGTTTCCGATCCGCTCCTTCGCGAGAATACCGATGACAACACCCCGGCGATCATTCATTACGAGATCACCGAAGGCGATAAAGTTGAGATAACCGTCGCGCCCAAAGGATTCGGCAGCGAGAACATGAGCCGCGTGTTCATGCTCAAACCCGCGGAAGGCATAGAGGGAGTCAAAAATGCCGTGATCACCGCGGTAAAGGATGCCGGAGCCAACGCCTGTCCTCCGATGGTGGTAGGTGTCGGGATCGGCGGAGATTTTGAAAAAGCCGCGCTGCTCGCGAAAAAAGCGCTTACCGATGAGCTGAACTCGGTGCATTCCTACTATGACGGCAGTGATGAGTTCGGCGATACGACAGGAGCGAAAAACGGCAGAAAGCAGCCGGACGCGGGATATCTTAAGGACCTGCGAAGAGACCTGTTCGCGAGTCTTAACGCGCTGGGCATCGGGCCCGGCGGCATGGGCGGCAGGAATACCGTCCTCGGAGTCAATATCGAGACTTATCCCACACATATCGCGGGACTTCCTCTCGCAGTCAACATCTGCTGCCACGTCAACAGACATGTCAGCAGGGTATTATAGGAGATTAGAGTATGATCAGGCATATCACGCTGCCGTTTTCGAAAGAGGCCGTTTCACAGATAAGATGCGGGGACATACTGTACCTTACGGGAACGGTTTACACCGCGAGGGACGCGGCGCACAAAAGGATGTACGACGCGATCTGCGCTTATAAGGATGCGCATAAGGACGATCTCTTTGAGGAGAGACTTACGGGAGAAAAGCTCTTTGCTGAAGGCGTTTTGCCGATAGATATCGACGGAGCGGTGCTTTATTACCTGGGACCCACACCCGCCGCGCCCGGACAGGTCATCGGATCCGCCGGTCCCACGACTTCCGGGAGGATGGATAAATATACACCGACCCTGCTCGAACTGGGGCTTTCCGGCATGATCGGCAAAGGCAGACGTACCGAGGAAGTCAGGGCATCGATCGGGAAATACGGCGCGATCTACATGGGCGCCACGGGAGGCGCCGGAGCGCTGCTCTCCAAGTGCATCAAAAAATGCGAGACCGTGGCATACGAGGACCTCGGGACAGAGGCGATCAGAAAGCTGTATGTTGAGGATTTTCCGGTAACGGTACTTATCGACGGGGAAGGAAGAGTATATGACTACAACGCGCAATGATATTTTGATCAAGCTCGTCTTATTTGCGGTCACTCTCGGATGGGGACTGATATTTGCCCTGCGCCTCAATGTTCCGCCGGTGGTGGACGAGGTCGGAACCGTCGCGAATACCGCGCTGCTGATGGGCTGGGACTGGTCGGAGACCGCCTGGGCCATGGGCGGCAGCTATTTCAAATACGGTTTTGCGCTGCTTTACTGGCCGCTGACGCTGCTGATCGAGGACTCATACACCCTGTATAAGTCCATGCTGGCGCTCAACATGGTATTTATGGCGCTGATCCCCGTATTTACATATGACATCATCCACAAATACATAGGCAGCGACAGGGCCGAGGGCACTATGCTCGCGCTGATGACCGCGGTCTTCCCTTCGACCGTGCTCTATATGACATACGCAAAGGCTGACGTTATCCTGATATTCCTGCCTTTCCCGATATTATGGCTGCTGCTGGAGCTTGGGACACTGCGCACAAAGGGAGTCGAGCCGGCGCTCGCCAAAAAGAACAAATGCAGGAGAGTATGGCTCTCGATAGTACTCGCGGTGCTCACGATGTACGCGTATATGTCGCACACCAGAGGCGTTGTGGTCGTACTCGCCGTGGTGCTTGCCGTGCTGCTCATCAGGATCGTATGCAGGATACCCACGGTCGCGTACATTCCGTTCCTGCTTACTTTGGGCCTCTTTTTCTTTGCTGACATGAAGGCGGCGTCATATTTTAAAGACGCGCTTTACGGCGTGTACGGAACCGCTTATTCGAGTGCGGAGAGCTATGATTTCGCCACACTGAAGCTGATATTTACAAAAGCGGGGATAGGTCCGTTCGCAAAGCTCGTCGCGGGCACAGCGTTCAATTCGCTCGTCTCGAGCTACGGACTGATCGCGATCGCGATAATAGGCGGGATCGTGCTGTTTGTCTGTTACGTTCAGAGCAAATCCGCAGCGACCGTAGCCGAGATGATATTTGTCATTTTTGCGCTGCTGCTGTTCCTCGGGACATTTGCGATGAGCTGCATCTATTTCTTCCCTTACACTTATCCGTATTTTACCGGAGTAAACGCGAGGCGCTCGGACTGGCTGGTCTACGGCAGATACACGGCCTGCTCCGCGGGACCTGCGGTATTGCTGGGACTCTTCCTGCTGGTGCGCAGGCTCAAGGCACGCGGAGTACTGATCAAGATGCTGTCTGTTCTGGCATACGCGGGAGTTTTCGTTGTATTCATCCTCAAAACCGCGCCCCATATCGAGGGAGTGAGCTCGGTAATGCGCAATTTCATACAGCTCGGGACCTTCTTTAAACTGGAGAGCTACGGCATCACGAGCACGATCCTGAACGATCCCGTATCCGCCCTGTTCAAGGCGGGTCTGCTCGGAGCCGGAGGCGGACTGCTGATGATCGCGATCTCATTCATCCCCGACAGCGAGCGGAGATTAAAAGGCGCGTTCATCACGGTGGTATTTACGATCCTGTCCGTGACGATCACCTGCATCAATTACGGCAAGATCCGCATCAGCCGCGACGAAGTCTTAAAGAGCTGGATCGAGCAGCCCTGCGCTGTGCTCGAGGAGGTGAGAGACCTGGCGGGCGAATATCCGGTGCTCGTCGACGCGTCGGCCAAGAGCATCAAACACTACCAGTTCGTCTGCAAGGAATTCACTCTGGGCAGCTCGGAAACAAAGACCGCGGAAGCGAAGAACTGTTTCATTATTGCCAGGAAAAAGTACTTTGTTAAGGACTTCTATGACAATGACTATTATATCTTCGACGATTTCGATTATGCGAACGCGACGAAGGACATCGTCTATATCAAAGGACATGAGCTGGCCGAAAGGTTGAAGAGCATGGGATACCCGATATCGGAATACACGGGTAAGCTCAAGGCCTCGCCCGATTCCGACAATTCCATCGGATAAATTAAAAGGTGCCTGTCACCATAGGGTAAAACTCCATGGTGACAGGCACCTTTTTCTTATCATTCAGTTACTTCGAGCAGCATCTGAAGCCACGGGAGAGCCTTTTGGAATTTCACGATGCGCAGCTTTGTGTTGGCGCGGATCATCTTTATGAACTGCCGCTTGCTCCAGTGCTGTATGTGGCCCGGCGTATTGCCGAAGTCCTTAAGATACGCGCCGCGGACCATGTTGAGGATCCTCCAGAGCGGCTCGTTCGGAACAGTGACCAGAATGTACTTTGAGGAAACGCGCTCGAGCTCCTTTAAAGCCTTGGCGGGATGCTCGATATGCTCGAGAACCTCGCTCACGCAGATCAGACGGTAGGAGGAAGTCTCCGCGTCGATATGATAAATGTCACCTGTGTGGAAATCTACGTTTTCAAGCCCCGAATTATGAGCGACCTTTACGATATCGTCGCTGATGTCAAAGGCATTGATCGATGAGGAGGGGAAGCATTCGCGGATAAATGCGGTAAAATGTCCTTCCCCGCAGCCCGCCTCGAGGATCGGGGTCCCGTCGGTCACGCCGGACAGACGGATGAGCCTTCCTACGCGGTTGAAGAAATTACGCATGAGCATGCGCTCTATCGGGTTTTTTGTATTGTATTTGTCGTAAAAATTGCCCGAAGGGCCGTTAACAGGTGACATAGTGTTTCCTTTCGAATAAATTGCGGATCAGAGCTTTTCTGCGGCCTCGATGACATGCCTGCAGAGGATGGCCGTGGTGACCGATCCCACTCCGCCGGGAACCGGGGTAATGGCCGCGCATGCGGGTTCCACGGAGTCAAAGTCGACATCTCCGCACATATTGCCGTCCGCGTCGACATTGATGCCGACATCGATAACGGCCTGCGCGGCGTTGGTGTAGGATGCGTCGACGATGCGGGCGCGTCCGGCAGCAACGACCAGGATATCCTTATCGCGGCAGACTTTGGGCAGATCGACGGTCTTTGTATGACACATCGTTACGGTCGCGTTTTCCTTTTGCAGAAGCATGGAAACGGGCTTGCCGATAACTAAGCTCCTGCCGATCACCGCAACGTTTTTGCCGCTGAGATTATAACCGTAGTATTTGAGAATTTCAATACAGCTTTCCGCGGTACAGGGAGCAAAACCGTCTCCCCTGCCCGTGAATACATGAGTAAGGGACCGCTCTGTCATGCAGTCGGCGTCTTTTTTCGCATCGAGCGCCTCGCAGACGGCAGCCTCGTCAAGATGCTTCGGCAGAGGGCGGAACATCAGACAGCCGTGAACAGAAGAGTCTGAATTGATATCCGCGATCGCGGAAAGAACAGACGCCTGATCCGTATCCGCGGGCAGCAGGACCTTGCGGACCTCGATGCCGACGGCGGCGCAGCGTTTTTCGATACCGCGCTCGTAGGCGAGATCGCTCTCGTTTTCACCGACGCGCAGCAGCGCGAGTGTCGGGCGGATATTTCTGTCTTTTAACGCGCCGCATCTTTTGGCCAGCTCTTCGGTAAGAGCGGCGGCGGCGGGAGCACCTTTGAGTAATTGAGCCATTCCCTGTCCTCCGGATATTTGAATTCACACTAATACACTATAGCATAACCTTACGATTTGCGGAAGAAGCAGTTGTTAACAATTGTTAATTTCGCGGGCGGGGTATTGAAAACTGCCCGCTATTGTATTTAAATTATTAATAGTGTATAATAAGCGCGCTTTGCGGGCTGATATAAGGCGCGCAGGATATTGACGCATATTGAAGTACGAGGAATATAGATGAATGACATAAAAACCGAAACATACAGGCTTGACGGGAAGGACAGGATAATACAGGTCCTTCTTTATGCGGCAGCGCTCGCGCTGCTCGGGGCGATGGCCCTGCAGCTGAACAATCCGCCGGTCCTCGACGAGGTCGGGACCATGGCAAATACGGCATTTCTGGCCGGATACGACTGGACCGAATGCGTCATGTCGATGGGCAACCACTATTACAAGCTCGGCATGCCGCTGCTGTATTATCCCGCATTCATGCTGATAAAGGATCCCTTCGTTCTCTACAGGGTCTGCATTTTCATCAATACGGCGCTGATCTCGTTTGTTCCCGTCTTCGCGTATACTATCGTGAGAAAGCATATGCTCCCGACGTCAAAGATCGCGACGGGCACGGTACTTACGGACAGGGTGATCCCCGCGCTGCTGGCGCTCGCGGTCGGACTGCTGCCTTCGGTAGATCTGCATTCGCTGTACGCAAAGTCGGACCCGATGCTGATATTCCTCGCATGGCCGATCTCACTTTGTATACTTGAGGGACTGGACGCGGTCCGCAGTGATAACAAAAAGAAAAGCTATATCTGCTCGATACTGGCCGGATTCCTTTCGGTATACGCTTATTTTTCGCATACGCGCGGTGTTGTTGTGATCATCGCGCTCGTGATGACCAACTTTGCCATGCATATCTTCACGCGGAAAAAGCCTTTCGCGTGGATACCCTACATCGCTTCGACCGGAGCGTTCATGGTGCTCGAGAGGATCGTTTCGGGATTCATTAAGAGAAACGTCCTGATCTACGGTACAAAGCACGGGACTCTGGACAGCGCGGGGCTCGGCGAATTAAAGAATCTTGCGTCGAGGAGCGGGATACTTTCGATGGTCAAGCTCATCATCGGCTGGCTGTACAATGTTTTTGCGGCCTCCTACGGTATGATCATCATCGGCCTGTTTGTCGCGATATTCCTGATATTCAAAACTTTTGGCTATAAAAAGGCGTACGGCTCACGCGAGGCGATACCCTATAAGGAGACGGCCTTTGCGGCTTTCAGTTTTCTCAATTTCTGCGGTTCGTTCGCGATGGGAGCGCTGTTCTTTTTCCGCCCCGTGCACCAGTTTTTCCTGACAGCGGACAGCGGGCGCGCGGACAGAGTCGTGTTCGGCAGATACACGGTCTGCACGGTCGGACCCGTGGTGCTGATCGCGCTGTTCTGCCTTATCTACAGGAGTGACCTGCTGGGCATAAAGACCAAGATCGTATCGGTATGCTGCTACGCGGTCATTTTCCTGCTGTTTGTTTTCTACGTTTCGCCCTGGCTCGACGGACACAGCGCGAACACGAGATATTTCATCTCGCTGTGCACCTTTATGAAGTATCCTTACGAGGGCGGGACTTCGGCAGTCATAGAGAATATGTGCGAGGCGCTCAAATATGCCGGGATGCTGGCATTCGGGATCTTCGCCGCGGTGCTGTTTCTGTCGCTCAAAGTCGGAGATAAGGGTTCCGAGCTTTACGCAAAGATCAGGAATCCGCTTATGCTCGGCCTGATCGCCGTGTATTCGCTCATCATCATCTGCGTGAATTTCACCGGAGCCAGGCTCGCGCGCGACAGATTCCTTTACAGCCGCGTGAGCAAGACTGCCGCGGTGCTCAACGATATCGCGGAGAAGACCGACATCGAGGAGAAATATCCGTTTGTCCTCGTTATCGATACCAACCTCAATATCAAGCATCACCAGGCGGCATCGATCGCGTATAATTTCGGAACTTACAAAACTCGCATCGCGGATATGGACAATATGTTCATCGTTGCGGAAAAGAACAGGTTTTTAAGCCGTTATTGCGATGATGATTACTATCTGTTCGACAGCTTTGACTACAATAAACCGACAAAGGACATTGTTTACGTAAAGGGCGAGGCACTGGCGGCGGAGCTTAAGGCCGCGGGCTACAGCCTCACAAAATACACAGGGAAGCTTCTTTCGGGCAAGCACTGACGCCGGAAGAACAATGAAAGGACGGGAGAAATGAAACTTATAATCCAGATTCCATGCTACAACGAGGCGGAGACGCTGACCATCGCGCTTGACGCGCTGCCTAAGCACATCGACGGCATTGACAAGATCGAATACCTGATAATCAACGACGGAAGCAAGGATGATACCGTGCAGGTCGCAAAGGACTGGGGTGTCGATTACGTTGTGCATTTCTGCAAGAACAAGGGCCTGGCGAAGGGCTTTATGGCAGGCATCGACGCCTGCTTAAGGAACGGCGCGGACATCATCGTCAACACGGACGCGGACAACCAGTACTGCGGTGAGGATATCGAAAAGCTGGTACGCCCGATACTCGATAAAAAGGCGGACATCGTTATCGGAGAGAGACCGATCGACCAGACGGCGCATTTTTCACCTCTTAAGAAAAAGCTCCAGCATCTGGGCAGCTGGACCGTGCGCGTGGCTTCCGACACCGATATTCCCGACGCGCCGAGCGGATTCAGGGCATACAGCAGGGAAGCGGCGCTGAGGCTCAACGTTACGAACCAGTACACTTACACGCTCGAGACGATCATCCAGGCCGGCAATAACCGCATCCCGATGGAGTCGGTTCCGATCAGGACAAATCCCGAACTGCGCAAATCGAGACTTTTCCACAGCATGTTCGGCTACATCAAAAAGTCCTCGATCACGATCCTGCGCTCCTATCTGATGTATAAGCCCCTGAAGTTCTTCGGCATCATCGGAACGATCCTGAACGCGGCGGGACTCGCGCTCGCGATCAGATACATCGTCTATAAGGTCATGGGCGACGGCGCGGGACATGTGCAGTCACTCATCGTTATGGCGGTGCTGTTCATGATCGGCATTTTCAGCTATCTGATCGGTCTGCTGGCCGACGTTATCGCCTCGAACAGGAAGATACTCGAAGATGTGCAGTACCATGTAAGACGCGCCGAATACGATATCTACGAATTAAAGAACGGCAGCGACGGAGAAGAAAACGGCGCTGCGGATAAGACCGTGAAATAACAGACAGGGTATTCTTCGGGAAAAGGGGGATATTTCAGATACATATGCGGGATATAAATATCGCGATAACCGCCGCCAGCTACAGCGGCAACAAGGGCGCCGCGGCCATGCTGCAGAGCTCGATCAAACAGCTTCACAGCCGTTACGGCAGCAGGCTTAACATTAAGCTGATGTCCGTTTATCCGGGAGAGGACCGCAGGCAGCTGCCTCATGATTTTGTAAAGGTAGTGCCCTGCAAGCCGGAGAGGCTTCTTTTCATCGCATTTCCTCTGGCGATCCTGTACCGCGGGCTTGGCTGGATACCCGGCCTGAAGCGGCTTCTGTGCAAGAATAAGATCCTGCGCGCTTACAGCGAGACGGATCTGGTAATAGACGAAGCGGGCATTTCCTTTGTGGACAGCAGGGGATTTGTCATGAATACCTATGCCTTCGTGACGATGGCGGTACCGATGCTGATGAAGGTGCCGGTCGTTAAGTATTCGCAGGCGCTGGGCACTTTTAAGAACGGATGGAACAGATTCCTCGCAAAGTGGATACTTCCCAAGATGAAGCTGATCTGCGCGCGCGGACAGGGCACCCTCGATAATCTGGCCGGCATCGGCATCAAAGACAATGTGAGACTTTGCGCCGACGGCGCTTTCACTATGGAGGACGACGAGGCGATCGCAAAGCTGGTTGAAGAGGCGACCGCGAAGGATACATTTTTTACTACAGATGTAGAAAATAAGCTCATCGGACTCTCGGTCAGCTCTGTAGTAGATTCGAAATGCACCAAGCAGGGCATCGATTACAGAAAGTCGATGGTGGATTTTGTCGATTATCTGACCGATAACGGCTATAAAGTCATGATCATCGCGAACGCCGCGCGCATCAAGAGCGAGAAGCCCAGAAACAACGACCTGATGGTCGGCGATGACATTTATTCGAGAGTAAAGAATAAAAACGCGGTCCGCTGGTATCATAAGGAAATGGACGCCGAGGAGATCCGCGAATATATCGGACGCTGCAGATTCCTCGTAGCGTCGCGCTTCCATGCGATGATCGGCGCGCTGCAGCGCAAATGTCCCGTTCTGCTGATCGGCTGGAGCCACAAGTATCAGGAAGTCCTCGATATGTTCGGCCTTGGTCAGTACGCGATCGATTTTTCAAAGCTCGAGCTGACTTCTTTTATTGAGGAGTTCAAACGCTTCGAGGCTGCGGAGAGCGAGATCAGGGAAAAGCTCGATAAGAATTACGACGCGGTTATGGAGAGCTCCGCGAACAATATCAGATATATCTCCGAAGTGATCGATGCGGTCACCGCGGTTCCGAAGAAAACGAAAAAACTCCTCGACGTGCAGTATCCCGAGAAATACATGGGTTCCTTCATAAAGTGCAGGATGGGCTACGCCGCGGACGAAAATATCCGCGCTAACGCAGCTTCCGGCGGCATGATCACCGCGCTGCTCGTAAACTGGCTCGAGACCGGAAAGATAGACGGCGCCTGGGTCAGCAGGACATCCTTTGAAAACGGACAGCTCACCTACAAGACTTTTATCGCTACGACCAAAGAGGAGATCACCGACTGCTCATCGAGCATTTACATGGAAATGCCTTTGATGAAGCATATCGATATATTAAGAAACTTCGACGGAAAGGTAGCGGTCGTATTCACGCCTTGCATGATGCGCGCATTCAACAAGCTCTGCGAGAACGATCCCGCGCTCAACGCAAAGGTAGCGGTCAGGCTCGGTCTGTACTGCAGCGGCAATCATTCCGACAGGGCAACCACATTCTCGATGATCAAATCGGGGATCGACCCGACTAACGCAAAGAGGCTGTACTACCGCAGAGGCCACTGGAGAGGCGAGTCCACCGTCATTTACAACGACGGCACGGAGAAGAATTTCTCATATACCAAGACTATCTGCGCTTACAAGAACGCTTACTTTTTCGAAAAGCCCGGCTGCATGACCTGTCAGGATCATTTTGCGAACGCGTCGGATATCAGCTTCGGTGATATCTGGCTCAAGGCCATGAAGAACAACCCGATCAAGCATACGGGCTGCGTCATCAGGAGCAAACAGGCTCTGGCCATGTACGAAGCGGCGGTTAAAGACGGCGCGATCGTCGAGCGCCACATGAGCTCGACCGAGGCGATCAAGAGCCAGAAGCGCGCTCTCGTATTCAAGTTCAACGCGGCAAAGGCCAAAGAAGCTTTCTTTAAAAAGCAGGGCAAACAGATATCGCTCGATACTTCTTCAAGATGCAAGTGGAACCACCGCCTGGCATTTTGGCTCGCGGAGAAGAACCGCGCATATTCGGAGCAGCATCCGGACAAGCTTATGAAGAAGCCGATGTGGCTTATCTACTATTATATGTGCTTTATCAGGGTACTGCTGAGTTTCTGATAAGCGAAAGAGAAGACTATGGAACAGAACGAAACACCGGAGATCATAGAAGAGCAAAAGCCCAAGAAAACAAAAAAGGCCCGCATAATGCAGATCGTAAAGATCGTATTTCTTATTGCGGTCTTTGCCTTCATGGGCAGATATTTCTATAGGAACTGGGATGATATCAAAAGCCTCGATATGAAGCTGAACTGGGGAGTATTCGCGGGCTCCATGATGCTGTACTTTGCGTACAAGCTGATGCTCGCCTGGCTCTTCCATTACATTACCAAGCTCTACAACTGCTCGATCAGAATGCCCGACGCGATAACCGCGTACCTGTACTCGATCCTCGGGAAATACATCCCCGGCAAGGTATTCATGCTCGCTGCGCGCATTCCTCCTTATAAAGAAAAAGGCGTGCCGATCAGAAAAGTAACCGTAGCATTTCTGCTCGAGAATGTCTGCACGCTGCTCGGCGCGGGCTTCCTCTTCCTTATGTCGCTGTTCTTCTTCCCGAACGATCTGCTCAAGGATTACATGTTCGCGGTAGTTATCTTTGTGATACTTTTCTTCGTCTGCATCAACCCGAAGATCATCAATTTCTTCCTGAGGATAGTAGGCAAGCTCATGAAGAAGGACGACATGGAGATCCCGTTCAGCTATCTTCAGATGATCAAAGTCGTGCTGCTCTTCATCTGCAACTGGATCATCGTCGGAACCGGCTTCTATCTGCTGACCTGCTCGATCTATCCGCTGCCCGTATCCCAGTGGCTTTATGTCGGAGGCATCTACGGTCTGTCGGCGATCATCGGCATCATCAGCCTGTTTGCCCCTTCGGGCATCGGAGTGCGCGAAGGCATACTGATCCTCGGCCTCAATCTGATCATGCCCGACCAGTATTCGGTCATCATCAGTATCGTATCGAGACTCTGGGCTACGATAGCCGAGCTGATCCTTATCCTCGGAGCCTTCATTATAAATACGATAAAGAAGCATAAGAAAAAAGAAAAGGAAAATCCGCAATTTTCAGAGCTATAGATGCAACAGCCAAAAGTACGGCGAGTTGTATATACAATAGACAAAATTCTCTCTCTGAGTCAACCAACAAATGCAGTAAAATCAAGGGTTTTAGGGTCATAAAATAAATTTTCAAAAAAACTTAAAAAAATGGTTGACATATAAAAATACGGGTGATATAATTCCTTTTGCTGACGCGAAAACGGAGGCAATGTTCTTTGACAATTCAATAATGAAACAACCTTGAAATTTCTTTAAAATTTCATTGCCTGTCGGAAGACAGGTAAGTCACTTGAGAGAGTGACAGGAACAGTAGATTAGATCTACTACCCAAAAACAGTAAACGGGATTAACTAAAACTTACTTTTTAGTAAGCCGGCTTAATCCTGAACGAATCAAAACTTTAACATGAGAGTTTGATCCTGGCTCAGGATGAACGCTGGCGGCGTGCTTAACACATGCAAGTCGAACGGAGACTGCTTACGAAGCTGAAGTAGCTTGCTATGGATGTGGAATGAGTATTCTTAGTGGCGGACGGGTGAGTAACGCGTGGGTAACCTACCTCATACAGGGGAATAGCAGTTGGAAACGACTGATAAAACCGCATAAAACGGCAGCAGGGCATCCTGCAACCGTCAAATATTTATAGGTATGAGATGGGCCCGCGTCTGATTAGGCAGTTGGTGAGGTAACGGCCCACCAAACCTACGATCAGTAGCCGGCCTGAGAGGGTGAACGGCCACATTGGGACTGAGACACGGCCCAAACTCCTACGGGAGGCAGCAGTGGGGAATATTGGACAATGGGGGAAACCCTGATCCAGCGACGCCGCGT
>JAEEXY010000122.1 GCA_016288005.1 Lachnospiraceae bacterium | reverse complement strand
CCTTTCCGCCCTCAAAGCCCTCAACCTCGGTGATGACCGACTGGATCGGCGAAAAGAACTTCTTACGCCAGGAGTATAGGAATACTTCCAGAATGGCGAAAAGTATCAGCGCCATGATCAGCATCGCGACGAAGAATATGATACGGATGTTCCGGTTGGAATCCTCATAGGAAACCAGCAGACCGAACGGTGTCAGCCCGACCTTCCTGTAGAGGCAGTACCTCGATCCCGCTTCGATACTCAAAGCATCCTTTTCGATATAGTCCGCGTAGTTTGATATAATGAGTACATCATCCGCAGCCAGTGCGATCCTTAAGTTTTCATCCCTGCCCGCCTGTTCGAACAGCCTGTGGATCTCCGCTTCCTCAGTCAGGATAACTACAGCACCTATTCTTTTATTCACATCATAAATATCCGAAACATAACCGATATAGTTCTTCGCCTCAACCTTGATCCTGATCTGACTTTTCAGTCCGCCGCGCTCCACCGACTGTATTACATATTTAACGCTCGTGTTGTCCAGATTTCCCACAAATCTGTAGAAATCTCCTGCGGCGTTGTAAACGATCAGGTTGTTGACAAACACATTGTCCTGTGCCAGCTGTTCGATCTTATCCTCTGCTTTTCCGGCATATTCAACGACCTGTGCATGATCCTCCTGTTTAAGGACCGCTTTAATATCCTCATCGTGCTTTACCGCAAAAGAAACCTCTTCCAGATCAAGGAAAGACTGCTCCATTTCCGAGATGATCTGCTGCGACACATGCTCCATGCTCCGTGTGACACGCTGCATGATCACGCGGTTGATAACCGCATAAAAAAGAAACCACATGAAGATCATTGCGGCGCTCAGACCCAGTATGGTCAGTGTCAGTTCTCTGATCAGAGGTTTCCGTTCTTTTTTAATCACAGCTGTTCCCTTTATTCCAAGTTATTGTCAAAAATATAAGTCTCCAGGTCCTTCGCTTCCGGCAGTCCGGCGGGTGATGTCTTTCCGGCGCCCGTCTGTCTGTTTTCGGCTCCGAAAAACTGCTCATAGGTCCTTACCGCTCTGGCGTCAAGGTATTCCACGATATTGTTGCCGCCGTTCCATGATACCGCATCCGAATAATCCTCAGGCAGGTACATAGGCCCTGTCCCCATATAATTCTTGTTCTGGATCCTGCCTGTCAGATAATTTATCGTAGTGATCCTGGCTTTGGTTCCATAGCCCGAGAGTTCTCCGTCTGCCGATGCTCTCCAATCCGTGTTTTCTTCGCCGAAACATGATATCAGCGAGCCCTCTTCGGACAGCATGAGCTCCATCAGGTTAAATGCTTCTTTTTTGTGCTTTGCGTTTGCCGGGATAAAACCGCCGATAAAGACTTCATTTTCAAGAGCTACCGCATGCTGCTCGCCGTTTGGGCCCTTGAGCGGCGGAACCTGAATATATTTCGCCAGAACATCCTCGCAATTCAAATAAACTATATCGGCGATACTTTTTGAAGTAAAAGCGCCGATCAGGTCATCCGGAGCATTTACGAGCTCCCTGACCTGTTTGAGGCTGTACTCATTGCATAAATCTGAAAGCAGTCCCTCTTCATACAGCTCCCTGCAGTACTTAAGGCCGCTTTCCAGATCATCGTCTCTGCCCTCGATCATAAAGTCCCTGACCGGATCCACATAAGCAAATGCGTTGAGCAGAAAATAGCAGCTTCGGTACGGATCATCCGTACTGTTTGATATCAGCGGTATCTCGTCAGACTTACCGTTCCCGTTCGGATCCATGTCCCTGAAAGCCGTAAGCACTTCTTTAAGGTCTTCTGTCGTCTCAGGGACCCGGAGCGAGAGTTTTTTAAGCCATCCGACATTGATCCACAGAACCTGCATGTTGCTCTGTTTCTTCCCTGTATCGATCCTGGGCACAAAAAAGAGACGACCGTCGAAGTCCTCATTCAAGGATTCTGCGCCCTCTGCTTCGTCCAGTACCCGCCTTATCCGGGTTCCCTCCGCCGCATATTCGTTCAGATCCTCGATCAGTCCGTCGCGCGCGAACGAAACCATTATATCCCTGTCCAGATAATGCTTGTCACCGGGCAGTAAAACCGCGTCCACGCGCCCTTCTCCGCTCCTCAGCATCGTCGAGAGGTACTCATCTTCATAGCCGTCCGAGATCGTCACAAACTCTATATCGTAACCCGTCTTTTGGCGCAGCCAGTTCGAATAATAATTCGTGTCAAAGTTCCGGACATATTCGTTATGCGGTACGGCAATGGTTATTTTGGTCGCACTTTTTCCGGATCTGAGCATCACAAAAAGAAATCCCGCCAGGATCACCGGGATTACTAATGCAGCCATTATCAGGCCGATATTTTTGAGATACCTGTTTTCCTTCATGTTACTTTTTCTCCGTTATACTGACTCGGAGCGACTCCGTAATATCCCCTGAATACTTTGTTGAAATAAAAATAATCCGTATATCCGCACTCGGTCGCTACATTTTTCAAGGAAAAATTTTTATCTTTCATTAACTCAACCGCATGCTCCATCCTGACCTTGGTCACAAAACGGGTCAATGTCGTATTATAGCATTGTGCAAATAAATTGCAGATATATCCCGCACTCAGTCCAAACTTTTTTGACAACTGCGACAATGTATACTTTTCTGTAAAATGATCTCTTACATATTGGATCAGTTTCTGGAACGCGGGATTGATCGGATCAGAATCATTTACTCCATTTAATTCATTTAAGTTGTCTGTACCGTTTGCCCCGGTCACTGCCGCAAACGGCCTCTTTTGGGCAAGTTTCCCCGCCAGTTTTTCAAGGACCAGCTGCACTTCCTGTATCTGCAGGGGCTTTAACAGATAGTCAAAGCCTTCCTGCTGGAAAAAGGTTCTTGCGTCTTCAAAGGTTCCGTAAGCACTCAGCATTACAAATTCGACGTCAAGCCCCGCTTCCCTGACCGTTCTCATAAATGTATGCCCGTCAAGCTGCGGCATTTTCAGATCAGAAATAACGACATCCGGCTTCAGTTCAAGTATCCTGCCGACCGCCTTACCCGGATCCGTATCCATGCCGACAACTTCAAATCCGTTGTCCATCCACGGTACAGTCTGTTCTATCTGCTTAAGTATTATTTCTTCATCATCTACCAGAAAAACCTTCCACATGCCGTGCCCTCCGTATCTATGCTGTAAAGCGATCCTCCGACCCATGATCATAGTATCCCACAAAGGGCAGAAATCATATGTAATAAACTCATTTTTGTTGGTAAAATCTTATTTTCCGCTGCAGCATTTTATCTGTGATATACAGCCCGGCCGGCATCGGTTTTTATCTGTGTATATACAGCCTCGTCGGCTCGGGTTCACCGTCGCCCTGAGCCATGCAGTAAAACTCCCAGCCGTAACGCTCGTAAAAACCGGTGTGATCGGTCACAAGATACAGCGGTGATATCCCCTTTTCTTTCATATCGCCGACGACCAGATCGAGCAGCCTGCCGGCTATCCCCTGCCCCCGGTATGCTTCATCCGTATAGACTGCGCAGACGTTGGGGCTCAGATCCTTTCTGTCATGGAAATCATTCTCGATGACTCCCAGACCTCCGACGATACGGTCGCCGAGCATGCACAGATACCAGCCGTTTTCCGTTCTGCGGTCAATATAATCCGTCATGCATTCAAGATAAGCCCGGGCAGGGATCCCCCATCTCTCGTGAAACCAGTTTGCCGCGGTTTCTTTTAATTCCGGCCTTTGTCTTAATGTGATGTATGTATATTCAGGCATAATTATTCCTTATTTTCCGGCATACCGCGTCAGAGTTTTCGATAATGCCCGTATAAATGTGTGTGTTGGTATCCGATCTTTTTGTAAAAATCATTACCGCCGCCCGTCATTATTTCGGCGCCGAGAGGCCTTAAGATACTGTCATGATGTGAAAGCGCGGCGGCCGCGAGTCCCTTATGCTGATGTTCGGGCACGGTACAGAGCGGCTCCATGTATGCCAGCCGTGTCTTCTGGCACCACCACATACCCGAGAAGCAGACGTAGTTCTCGTTCTCATCCGCGATGATCGTCGTGTATTCGTATGATGCGTGGGGAGCAGGCGCGATCGTGGCTCCCAGTACGTTCTGATACAGCTCGAAGGGACTCCTGCCGTCGTTCTTCGCCGGGACATCCCAGTCCTTAAACTCACCGAGCTCCTCCCTGTTAAAGCCGTCCCACAGGCATCTGGCGCTCTTTAGAGGATCAGCTGTGATGGGATCGACGAAATGATACCCCGCCGGAAGCGGATACTCAAGTTTCCCCTCACGGAAATCAAAATAATGTGTCGGTTCCTCGTATGCCAGCTCGTATCCCCTTGCCTTCGCCGCCTCGATGAGCGCCGTCTGCCCTGCGATGAGCACCAGCTCCATAGGGTCTTCAAACCTCGGATAAGCAGTCTCGGCATACTCTATCATCTCCCCCGCGAGATACTCGTATCCAGGACGGAGCACAAAATAGAGAGCTGTAACAGGCTGCTCATAGAAAACAAAAGCGACCGGAGTATCCCCGTCCATCCAGAACCGGTTCAGCCGCAGAAAATCCTTCTCCATCCACGGGGAAGTAACCGCATACTCAAAGAAAGGCTCCGCAGGCCCGTTTGTCTCTTCATGGTTATAAACATCGGTCATCAGCCCGTAAACGAGCTCTATGTCCGTCAGTAACTGGAATTGTTTTGTAGTGATCACGTCTTTACTCTCCTTTTTTCATTCAGCAGGGCTTTTTCGTAAGATACAATACATACGTATCGTTGAACACGATCCTGTCTCCGGCCTCGAGTACCACGTCTTTTAAGCCTCTGAAAAACTCGCTGCGGACAGGCTCCGGGATCACGATATGATCGCAGTGCGTTCCCGAGAATTCAACATATTCGTCCGCGTTAAACGTACGCTGTCCTTTGA
>JAEEXY010000048.1 GCA_016288005.1 Lachnospiraceae bacterium | reverse complement strand
GGATCGAAAGTCCGGGCATCAGTCCGTTTCCCTTCATTACCGACGACAGCGTGCCGCCGGTGTTGATTATCAGTATTCTCCTGCTCATATATGTCTCCTGACGGTCAGCCGCACAGACCATGCTCAGCTTCCCGTTGATCTGTAATATTTCATCCCGCGGTTGAACAGGATGATCATCAGTGACAGTACCGCAGCGCCCGAAAGGGGCGTTACAAAGGCCGTCCATGCCGGCCAGCCGTAAAGAGGCTTCCCGAGTATCCACGCTGCGGGAACCTGCATCGTGAGTGCGAACGGCGCCACCACGGTAAACAGTATCTTGAGCGGTCTAGGATAGATATCCGTCGGATACTGGCATGCCGAGCGTCCTCCGTAGGTTATCGCGTTAACGAGCTCGACGGATTTTACGCTGTGTATGCTGAATATCGCCTCTATCAGGAACAGCCCGAGGATCAGCATGCAGCTCATGATCACGGCTTCGATCAGGGCCAGCGCCTTCAAACAGCTCCATTCCACTCCCGACATCCTGCTGCCCAGGATGAGCGATACGACTCCTACGGCTATGCAGGTAATGCGTCTCGGATCGGTGCCGCTGCAGAGCACCTGGAAGAATATCGTTCTCGGCCGCAGCAGCAGCGTATCGAGCCTGCCAGTCCTGACCATCGACGGAAAATCGCCGGTTATGCCTCTCGCGAAGATCTCGGTCGTGTAGAACGAAACCGACATCATCCCGAAGAAAAAGAACAGGTCACCGCCGGTCCACTGGTTTACTTTTTCAAACCGGTCCACAACGAGTATTACGGCCAGCATCTCGCCGCCCTCCATCACCAGCTGCGTCAGCATCTGCAGGATGAATGACGAAGTATACTGCATGTGGCTCTTCATCAGCATCCCCATGGATCTGACATAAAGCTTTAAGGTATTCATATCGTAAGCTTACCCTCCCTGCACTATAAGGCGCTTTCTGTTGGAATCCCACAGCCACATGCCGAGACCCATGAGCACCGCGGCCCATAAAAACTGCATCGGGATGATCCATACGGCCTCAGCGGGCGCATATTCGCCCGTATAGAGCCTGATCGGCGCGTCAAGCAGCTGTGAATAGGGCAGCCATCTGATGACCGCCTGCCATCTGTCCGGGAACAGTGTGAGCGGCAGGAGATTCCCCGAAAACGTGATCATCAGCAGCGACAGCATGCCCGATATGCCTCTGGGATCGAGGGTCCGCATGGTAACTCCGATGGCTATGTTCTCCAGCGCGCACATGCACAGGAATCCCGGGAAAAGAGCCGCGATCGACAGTGCGAAAGCAGGAAGAGAATCGGGAGCCGTGATGCCCCAGCCCCTCGGGAGCAATGCCGCAAAAGCGATCATCGGCGCTCCGCGCATAAAGCTGCCCATGAGCTTCTGCGCCGCCGCGCGGAAATAGTAGAACCAGTACATCGAAACCGGGCGGCACAGATCGTAGGAAATATTGCCGCTGCGGATCTTGTCGTACAGATCGACATCCGTGGATGTGAGCATGCGGAAGAGCGACTGCTGTATCCACACATAGGTCGTAACGTGCTCTATCGGGATCGGCTGCGGCCTGCCGGCATACAGCGCCCTGTAAAGAGCCACGAGTATTATTCCGAAAAAGAGCTGGCAGAGGATACCGCCTATCATGGCGCCGCGGTACTGGGTCTCCAGGCGCAGCCTCATCCGGAATGCGGAAAAATAGGCTCTCATAGATCCATCTCCTTATACATGGCCGCGATCAGATGATCGATGTTCTCGGGCTGCAGCGTCATCTCGCTGATCCTGCCCGCGTCCTGCAGGAGCGCCAGCAGCTGCGCGGTCGGCAGCTTTGACGGTGAATAGGAAAGACTCAGCTCGCTGTCATTCCACTCTGCGCTCACGCCTTCGGGCAGTACAAGCTCCGGGCGCGCATCGTCGTATTTTACGTTCACGGTGCGGACGGTGTCATACTTTTCCAGCAGCTCCGGCAGTTTTCCGTCATAGAGCTTACGGCCGTGTCCGAGCACCATAACGCGCGAGCAGAGAGCCGCGATGTCCTCCATATCGTGCGTCGTCAGCATGACGGTGGTCCCATGCTCCGAGTTCTCCCATTTGAGGAAATCGCGCAGGGCCAGCTTGCTGACCGCGTCGAGGCCTATCGTGGGCTCGTCGAGGAAGAGCAGCTCGGGCCTGTGCAGCAGCGAACCGCACAGCTCCGCCCGCATGCGCTGTCCGAGGCTCAAGAGTCTTAACGGCGTGCGCATCAGTTCTTCAAGCTGCAGGGCTTCACTCAGTTCCTTAAGGCGCGATGAGTAATCGGCCTCGGAGAGCCTGTATATATCCTTTAACAGCGAAAAGCTGTCTATGATCGGCACATCCCACCAGAGCTGGCTCCTCTGCCCGAATACGACGCCTATGTGCCTGACATATTCGCGGCGCTCCTGCCACGGCACCCTGCCGCCGACACTCGCCTCTCCGCCGTCGGGTGTGAGTATGCCCGAAAGGATCTTTACCGTCGTTGATTTTCCGGCGCCGTTCGGTCCGATATATCCGACCAGCTCACCTTTTTCCACCGAAAAAGATATGCCCTTAAGTGCCTCAACGATCTGTTTTTCCCTGAAAAGTTTGCCCTTTTCCCGCTTTTTTTTGACAGTAAAGGTCTTTTTAAGTCCGTTTACTTCGATATAGCTCATGTCATAACTCCCTCTGCAGACCCGTAACGGCCTCCCCCTATGCGCGTTCAGTCAAACTGACTCCTGTACAGCGCGTAATACGCTCCCTTTCTGCTCATCAGGCTGTCATGATCTCCCTGTTCCACGACATTGCCTTTGTCTACTACCAGGATATTGTCCGCGTTCCTGATCGTCGAGAGCCTGTGCGCGATGATAAAGCTGGTCTTTCCCGCCATCAGGCTGCGCATGGCCTTCTGTACTTTTCTCTCGGTGGCGGTATCCACGTTGCTCGTCGCCTCGTCGAGGATCAGCATGCTGGTGTCGTACAGCATCGCGCGCGCTATCGTGATCAGCTGCTTCTGTCCCTTGCTTATGTTGCCGCCGTCCTCGCTGATCACCGTATTGTAGCCGCTGGGCAGGCGCATGATGTAGTTGTGTATGTAAGCCGCCTTTGCCGCAGCCACGACCTCTTCCATCGTTGCGTTTTCCTTGCCGTAAGCGATATTCTCAAAGATGGTTCCGTTAAATACCCAGGTATCCTGCAGCACCATGGAATAATTCTTTCTGAGGCTCTGCAGCGTATAGGCCCTGACCTCTTTCCCGTCTACGAATATAGCTCCGTCATTGACATCGTAAAACCGCATGAGCAGGTTGATGACCGTTGTCTTTCCGGCGCCCGTGTGACCTACGATCGCTATGGTCTGACCGGGCTCCGCCTTCATGAAAAAGTCCTTCAGGACGATCTTGTTCTCGATATATCCGAAATCAACGTCCCGCGCCTCCACGCTGCCCCTCGCTCCGGCTAAAACCTCTGCGTCCGCAACGTCCTTTGCCTCTTCGGTCTCGTCGAGGAGCTGGAATACTCTCTCGGCCGCCGCTAACGCACTGAATATCTCGTTGATGATGTTCGATATCTCATTGATCGGGCCAGAGAATTTACGGCTGTAGAGGATGAAGCTCGAGATCTCGCCGATGCCCACGATCCCGTTCATATAGAGCGCGGCTCCCCCGAGACCTATGGCCGCCAGGCCAATATTGCTGATCATGCCTATCGTGGGGCCCATCGTCATGCCCAGACTGTCGGCGTCACGGTAAGCCTCGGCCGCATTCCTGTTGATCTCCTCAAAACGGTCGCAGACATAGTCCTCGTGCGCGTAAGCCAGTATGGTCTTCTGTCCGGCGAACATCTCCTCGGCAAAACCGTTCATCTCGCCGTAAGCCTGGCTCCTTTTCCTGTAGAGCGGCCTGGTCCTCTTGCCCATGTATCTGGTAAAAAGTATCGATACCGGGATCGTAAACGCCATGCACAGTACCAGAGGCGGCGAGATGATGCACATCATCACGAAACTGCCGACCACGGTCACAACGCTCGTAAGTATATGCACAACGTCCGACGAAAGGCTCGTGCAGACCACATCTATGTCGTAAGATACGCGGCTGATTATGTCACCCGCCATGTGCCTGTCAAAATACCCGACCGGCATCTCCATGAGTTTGTTGAACACGTCGCGCCTCATGTTGCGGGCCACTTTCCTGCCGACGCGCATCATGCCGATATTGACTATAAAGCTCAGGATATTGCCGCTGACATAGGCTATCAGCATGGATATACCGTAGCGGATGACCATGTTCATATCGACCGCGCCGGCTCCCTTGCTCGCCTCGTCAATGGCCATTCCCGCAAATTTGGGGCCGAGGAGGTTTCCTATATTGCTCGCGAAGGCGCATGCGAGCATGGCAAGAACGACCCATCCGTACTTCATCAGGTATTTCAGAAGACGTTTCAGGGCCATTCCCGCATTCTTCGGTTTTTCTTTTGCTTTTCCTCTGTCTCCGGGTCCCGGCATTATCCATACTCCTTATGCAGTCTGCATCTCAAAGATCTCTTTGTATGCGGGACAGCTGTTCATCAGTTCATCGTGGGTTCCGTATCCGATGCATGTTCCGTTGTCCATTACCATAATGTGGTCCATGCCCATGATGCTCGTAACTCTCTGCGCTATCATGATCAGCGTGCTGTCGGCGTGATGCTTCCTGATCGCGCGGCGCATCTTCGCATCAGTGCGATAGTCGAGCGCGCTCGAGGAATCGTCCAGCACGAGTATCTCGGGATCGGCCGCAAGGGCTCTCGCCACGAGCAGGCGCTGTTTCTGTCCCCCCGAAAGATTCGCGCCCTTTATGGCCGCCATATAATCCATGCCGCCGTCGAGGGCTTCTATGTATTCCATCGCTTCGGCATCCTCCGCAGCCCGTTCTATAGCCTCACGGGGCAGGCCTCTGCCGAAATCTATATTGTTCCCGACCGTATCGTTAAATACCATGTCGTTCTGGAAGACTACGCCGAACTTAAGCCTGAGCTCGTCCTTTTCGTAGCTCCGTACATCGCGGCCGTCTATCGTTATCGTGCCCTGCTCGGGATCGTAGAAACGCATCAGGAGATTGATGACCGTAGTCTTTCCGCAGCCCGTGGGACCGATGATACCGAGGCTCTCGCCCCTCTTCAGCGTAAAGCTGATGCCCTCGAGCGCCTTTTCGCGTTTTCCGCCGGCGAAATCAGCGTCGGTCTTGCTCTCGGCGCCGTAAGAAAAGCTGACATTGTCAAAGCGAATATGCTCACTGCCGGTCTTTGCTCCCTCGCATATATCCCAGCCGTCGTCGGTCTTTAAGACCTCATCTATCCTGTTCGCGCTGGCGCTGGCCTTGCTCATGCTCATGAATATGCGGTTGATGCCCATAACGCCCATGCTGATCATGTTGAAATACGTGAGGAACGCGAGGATAACGCCGGGCTGCATCTGCCCGTTATTAACGCGCGAGGCTCCGAAGATAACGACCAGAGTGAGGCCGATATTGAGGCAGAACTGCATGAAGGGCCCGGGGATCGCCATGATCGTGCCGGCGCGGATATCGGTCTTTGCCATCTCCTCATTGGCGGAGGCAAAGCGTTTTTTCTCGTGCTCTCCCTTGCTTAGGGCCTTTACCACGCGGATACCTGTTATATTCTCACGCATGATGCGCACCACCGCGTCGAGCTTTTTCTGGACGCCCGTATAGAGCGGGATACCCTTTGAAGAAACAAACAGTACGATGCTGATGAGCAGCGGCAGCATCACGATCAGGATCATCGCGAGGGCCCTGTCCATCATGAGCGTCATCACAACGCCGCCGAACAGCATCATGGGAGCCCTCACGCACAGGCTCTGGAGCTGCGCGACCGCGGACTGCACGTTGTAGCTGTCGCTGGTCATGCGGCTGATCAGGCTCGGAAGCCCGAAAGAATCAAACCTGTCGCCCGAAAGATTTGCAGTTTTCTTAAACAGGGCCTGCCTTACATCGAAGCTGACCCTGTGAGCATTGCCGATCGCACGGCGGTTGGCCATGACATTGAACTGCCTGCAGAAAAATGCGGCCACAAACATCAAAAGCCCCCACAGGATAACATTTCTCATGCTGCCTGCGGGAACTACGTGATCGATCATATATTCAAGGATATAGGGGAGAGACAGCTCGGTCATGGTCCCGAGCAGCTTGATGAAGATCGCCAGAAAAACCGACGCCTTATACTTCCCCATGGATCTGAAGATCAGTTTCATGAAAAGCTCCGTTTTTTGTATGAATCATTCATGTATAAATATAAACTCAAATCACGAAACAATCAAGTTATCAGTATTCATTTGTCTTTCTTTGGAATACGGATTTCCGTTTTCTTTTCATCACGGTTGTGATATAATATATAAAAGGCTTTGCCACAAAAGCGAAAGGGAGGTAATGTATGCTCGCTACACTGATCCCGTTATTTGACAAGAAAATGAACGTGCTCGCATATTCGATATTTACCCAGAGAGAAAACCTGCTCGCGCAGCCCAGTCTTCTTGGAACAGGCAGCCTCGATCTGGCAACCAGGGTGCTCGGGCTCGAGATCATCAACAACATGGGTCTCGGCTCAGTTTCTGAGGATCGCAGCGTCTTTATCGAAGTCAACGAGGTCTCGGTATTCACCGACCTCGAGCATGACTGCCGCGTAGATCATTCGAAGGTGGTACTGCTCGGAAACAGCAGGATAAAGCCCACCGACCAGTATGTAAAGAGGATCGCGGCCCTCAGGCAGTGCGGTTTTTCGTTCGCGATCAAGGGCCTCGCCTATGCCCAGTTCGACGAATACAGACCGATCCTCGACCTGACGGATTACATCCTTTTGAATCATAAGCGCATCAACATAGCTGTCGCGAGATCGTATTTTTCCAAGAATTATCCCGATCTCAAGCTCATCGCGGTCAATGTCAACACCCGTGAGGAGTATGATGCTCTCGCCGACAGGGACGCGTATTCGATGTATGAGGGCGAGTTCTTCCGTATGCCCATTTCCGAGGGAGGCAAGGAGCTCGCGCCGCTCAAAGCCACCTATGTCGAGCTTCTTAATGTTGTGAACGCTCCCGATTTCGATCTTACCAAAGCCGCGGACACGATATCGCGCGATACCGCGCTCGTTATCTCGATGCTTAAGCTGGTCAACAGGATGTCGCGTAATTCCGAGATCACCTCGGTACGTCATGCAGCCGCGATGCTCGGTCAGAAGGAGCTCAAAAAATGGATCAATACGGCTGTCACCAAGGAGCTCTGCACCGACAAGCCCAATGAGATCACCAGGCTTTCGCTGCTTCGCGCGAAGTTTGCCGAGAACCTGGCTCCCGTATTCGATCAGGCCGGTCTCGCGAACGAGCTGTTCCTTACCGGACTGTTCTCGGTGCTTGACATAATTCTCGAAAAACCCATGGAAGAGGCGCTTGCTTTAGTCAATGTCGGGCGCGACATACAGAACGCCCTGCTCAAACACGAGGGCGGCCTCGCAGAGGTGCTCGATTTCATGGCCGCGTATGAGAACGCTTCGTTCCAGGAGGTTTCCAGACAGCTCCTGCTCAAAAATATCGACGACGACAAGATCTACGACGCATATATTAAGTCGCTGATCTGGTACAGAGATCTGTTTGTGGCATAAGAATACAAGGGGACGGTTCTTCCGTCCCCTCGTCTTCAATAGAATTTCATCGCGTATTCCGCTTCGAAGCACTCGCCCGCCTCCAGCACATTGGTATATACCCTTTGGCTTAAGTCGCCCTCAAAATCGACCGCGTCACATCTGCCGTACCAGGGCTCGATGCAGATGAAAGGCGCGTTCTGTTTTTCCGGAGACCAGATCGCGAACATCGGCGCGTCAAAGCATACATCCACGATATGCTTTCCTTCTTCGTCCGCGATGCCGACGCAATTGGTCTGCCTGCCCTCGACCATATAGGTGCAGCGATCAAAAAACTTTGTCGTGATCGTCGCGTATCCGTGATCGAGCGGCAGCTCTATGTCTTCGTCTATCGAGAGTCCCGTCTCCATGTCATTACCGTGATGACGGATCACATCAGCCCCCTCAAACCAGAGCTTATAGCCGTCCTTGCAGCCTGCCTTTGAGCTGTCAAAGCCATGGACCGGGCATAAGAACCCGGGATGCGCGCCTATCGAGAAATACATGGTATCATCCGCGGGGTTTTTGACGCGCCACATAACGACCACGTCTTCGGTGCCGCAGCCCTGCCGCAGCCTGTAGCCTATCTCCAGTACGAACGGGAACGGATAGATCGCGAGAGTTGCCTCATCCGAGCTCACGCGGAACCATATCTCATCCCCTGAAACACTTATCCGCTCAAACTCCATGTCCCTCGCGAATCCGTGCTGGGGCACGGTGTATTCCTTTCCCTTCCATGTGTACTTTTTTCCCTTAAGGCTGCCCACAAAAGGAAAAAGCACCGGAGAGGTACGGTTCCAGTATTTGGGATTTCCGTACCACATGTACTCCTGCATATTTTTCTTGTTGATGATGGATTTTACCTCGGCTCCCAGAGAGTCTATCTCCACCTTTAACCTGTCGTTTTCCAGAAAGTATCTCATATCGGCCTCCCCGAACCCTTTTATCTTTGCTTATTATATGCGTCTAAACGGATTGCTGCAAATCCGGTCTCAATTCACGGTTATCGTTCCGAGTGTGATCTTATCCAGAAGGCGGTCGTTTGTCACGACCGAGTGCGCGGGCAGGATCACTTCCCGGAAGTACGCTCCGTCCCAGTCCACGAGCTTGACGGGCTCTCCCAGGTAGGCGGCCAGATCCGCGTTTTCCGCAAGCCACGCCGCATACTTCGATGCAAGCGCATGTTTCCGGCTGAGTTCTAAGACCATATCTTTGTCCAGCCCGGTTGCTGCCATCTGCTCGGCGTCCATGTTATCGAGCATCTCCATGGCATCATCGATCATCAGGTCTTCTTCGCTTTCATCAAGGGTCATCCCGCGGCTCAAAGCTTCCCGGCAGTATATCTCTTCCGCGATACACAGACTGATCGCGAAGTTCTTGGCATAATCGCTGACAAACTGCGAATCCTCACCCGCATCGAAATGGATATGCCACCAGTGCACGGGGTCCTCGGGATCGTATATAAGCGCCTGTTTCTGGATAAATGCCTCCACCCGGAAAATATAATAACCGAATTCCCTGAGCGTAATATTGTTTTTGTCAACGGTAATGACCGTCTCGTCCAGATGATCCGTATAATCGAATCTGCGCAGCATTTTTACGCCGAACGAGGCCGCGATCAAAGCGATGATAACACAGACGATCGCTATGACCGCTCTTTTTTCGTTTCTTTTCATTCACTGCTCCTATTTTGTCCGGACAGCCCGCCGTCCCCGCCGTCATCGGAGAACAACGCCCGAAACTCCGCTCTGCCGGGAACCCATGCCTTTTCATAAATAGCGGTGAAATGATTCTTGACCGTCTGTTCCGAGATACCAAGCATATAGGCTATCCTTCGATTTGAAAAACCCGATACTTTCAGATATCCCAGCTCCAGCTGCCTCCCGGTCAAACCGAATCGCCCGGCGATCTGAAGGTATTTTTCTTTGGAAATCCCGGGATCATTCATCTTCGAAGTCCATCTCCGCATTCATTTCACGTTCGGCATTTAATCTCAGCGGCAGGAGGAAAAACTCTATGATGACTGCATATAAGCCGACCAGAAAGCAGACAGCGAAATTACGGCCCAGACTGTCGAGGTCGTCGATCTGCCCCAGGATCAGTACACCGGATATTATAACGGCGAACAGCGCTCCGAATACGGTCAGTTTTTGCGCCGCCGCGACGGCTCCGATTATGTTTTTGAGTTCCAGCAGACTGTATTTTCTGATACCTACGGAAAATGCTTTGATAAAGTCCTTCCATTCTCCCATCATGATAAGACCCGGGATCAGTATCAGCAGAAGCGTGATCAATGACGGCAGATCGATAAACCATAATGCGGCCGATGCTCCGGCGCTCGCCATGGCGATCAGGAAGACAAAGACCAGTACAACGATCAGCAGCTGTCCGAGCAGGACAGTACGTATATTCCTTTTCATAAGCCATCTCCTTTGTGCGGATGTGTCCGTAAACAGTTCCCATAATATGACACTACCACATGTGCGTCCAAAAGGATATAGTACCTTTTACTAAAAAAAGCCTCCGCGTCTGCGGAGGCATGGGCAGGAGGTCATTTCTTGTATGTCTTTGCAAATATAACGGTCTGTACGGCCATGCAGACAGCCAGCGCTGCCAGCACATATACGAGCATTGGCAGCATGCCGAGGTCGTTATCGAAGAAACGGGCCTTAAACGAGAAGAGCTCCTTTATGGTCTTTACGAACATTCCGCCGTCTACACCTGCGAGCTTATCATTCATATGCCCCAGTATCCCGTTCATAAATATATTTCTCATCATGATGGTGATGTGGCTGGCGGGGAACAGGTTGCAGACAGTCTGCACCGAGCCCGAAAACTGCGAGATCGGGATATACGCTCCGATCACGAAACCCGAAGCCGCCGAAAGGATGCCGAAGAATGCGCCGCTCGCGCTCGTTGACTTAAAGAACAGCACGGGTATCATGAAAAATGCGGTAGCGGATACGGAGCCTAACGCAACCGTTCCGTAGGCTTTTGCGATATCAGACGCCCCCAGGTGCAGATCGCCCTGAAGATTGATCAATACGAGCCCCGCAGTCAGGATGATGCCTGTCAGGATCATCGAGGAAAGTGCCGCAGCCGAAAAGTACGAAAGGATGATCTGCCATCTCTTTATGGGCGTCGAGAGGATATCGTAATCGATCTTTTTCTCCCTGTCGTTTACGACCGTGGTCAGGCAGTTATAGGGCACCGTGATCATCGCGGAGCCGATGATGCCGGTCAGCAGGATGAGGTTCGCGAACATGTTGATATCGTCTGTCGTGACCATATCCGAAAGCCCCGGATACGCGCCCGTCACATCGTTCATCGCGTCCACAAAGGTTCCCTTTAAAAACAGCAGATACAGCGCCAGTACTATTATCGATGTCAGCAGCGAAAACATGACCGCCTGTCTGTCCTTGAAAAATACCAGCAGGTTTCTTTTTGTAAGTCCTTTAAAGCTCCTCATATCATTCACCCATCTTCCTTCCTGTAAGTGTCAGGAACACATCGTCCATGGTCCCTTTGATCACTTCGTAATCGGTTATAATGTCTTTGTTTTCGTATAAATACTCTGTCAGCCCCGTCTCACCCTCAAGAGAGAGCTTTACGGTGTAATGGTCCCCGTCGTAACCGAATTCCATGCCTTCGAGCAGCTTTTCCTTATTCGCTCCCCTGTCCGTGTACCATATAAGCTTCGATGATGTGAAACGGTTCTTAAGGCCCAGCGGTGAGTCCTCGGCGATGATCCTTCCCTTGTCGATGACAACGACCCTGTCCGCGTCCCTTACTTCCTCCATGTAGTGGGTCGTAAGGAAAAGCGTCATCTGTTTTTCCTTCCTGAGATACTCGATATAATCCCAGACGATCTTGCGCGACATCGGGTCGAGTCCCGTGGTAGGCTCATCGAGGAAAAGGATCTTCGGGTCGTTCAGCAGCGCCCTGATGATATCCACCCGCCTCCTCTGGCCTCCCGAAAGCTTTTCGTAGGCCCGGTTCCATATCTCCTTTAACTCAAAGCGGTCCATAAAAGGCTCCAGCCTCTTTTTGACCTCTGCCTTTGAAAGCCCGTAATACGAAGCCCTCGACAGCAGGTTTTCCTTGACGGAAAGCTTGGGATCGAGCACCGAATTCTGGAAAACTATGCCGATCTTATCCCTGATCGCGTCATCCTCCGCACCCAGCCGGTGTCCGAATATCTCTACGTCGCCTTCGCTCTTTTCAAGTATCGTACAGAGGATATTTATCGTGGTGGATTTGCCCGCGCCGTTCTCACCGAGAAACGCGAAGAACTCTCCTTCCTTTACGTCGAAGGATATACCGTCGACCGCCGTATGCTCTTTATACTTCTTCGTAAGATTCTTTACGCTTACCGCATTCATGTTTTCTTTCCTCTCTTTTCTGTCTGTGTGCCTTACAAAAGGGACTTTAGCACGCATTTTCGCATAAAAAAAGAGCAACCCGACCAACATGCATTTACACGTTACCAAGTTGCATCTTTATTGGCTTTTTTGCCATAAAGTCCTTATTTTCGGCTCTTTTAGTCCTCGTCTCTCAGCTGCTCTATAGCTTCGTTTATCTTTTTCTCATCCGCCTTCAAAAGCCACAGTGTCGAGAACCATACAAAGAAATAAATCAGGATATACATGATAAGTATCGGAATGTAGTCCGCCGGGCTTTCGTACCATCCGAACAGGTATCCGCACAGCGATACCACGCCCCCGACCAGGATGAAATGGATCAGATTCCGAAGCAGCGCCTTTTTCCCGGAGACGCCCTCCGTATCAAGGATCAGAGTGGTCGGAAGCGCGCATAAAAAACCGGTCAGCACGATAGAGAGAGGCGTGTACCACGGCCAGGTAAAATCAGCCTGTCCCCACAGGACGAACCGCAAAAAAGTCTGCACCCCGACGCCGAACAGTACGGCGGTCGAGATCATGAGTGTCTGGTTAAACAATATCTTTAACTTCGTCATATCAGATACCCAGCCTTTCTTTAAGATCCTTTACATAGCTTCTCGCTATGATCACATTTTCCCCGTTTAAGAGCTCCGCCGTGAGCCGGCCGTTCATCTCCGCCTTTACCATGCGGATCTTGCGGATGTTTATGATCATCGCCTTGGAAGTCCGCAAAAAGTAATTGTTCAGCAGTTCCTCCAGCTCATACAGGCGGTATTTGGCCTCGTAGCAGCCCTCTTTGGTATAGATATAGGTCCGTTTGTCCACGGATTCGATGTAATAGATCTTGTCCGTACGGAGGATCACATTCTTTCCCTCGCTGACCACGGGTATCACGCGGCAGTTGTTGTCGAGGATATCGATGGCGCTCTGGATGTCCTCGGTGACCTTGACCGTATTAATGACCGCGCTTTCCTGATCGTATGAATCAACTGCGTTAACTTCTACTTTCACTGTTTGTCTCCCGTATCCCCTTTGATGTGGCGCTCTATAAGCCCGATATACTCTCCCGCACAGTCTCTGAGTGAATCTAATGAAATATTGTCCGCCAAAGCAGCCGACCGGTCACCTTTAAGAAACTGCAGTAACTCTCTTTGTACATTCTCAAGTCTTCCTGCAAGATCCTTTTCTCCTGCGAGCTTTAGCATACTGATCCCGTCCAGCAGGAGCGGCCTGAATAACCGATCCATGGCATCCCTGTATTCATCGGGCTCATGAACGGTCCCGCTGAAGCCTTCGATCTCCTTAAGGTTCTGCCGCAGCACCGATACCGATCTTTCAAATACCGGCCGCATGTCATGCCGGTTTTTGGCGCACCGGATCAGGCTGCCGACCACGGTTTCCCGGTCAAGTGCCTGCATCAGCTCCTCTTTGCCAAGTACCAGTTCAGCCGATCCCCCGCTGCCTTCATGTACAGGATTATAAAACCGGTAAGAACCGTCGTAACCGTGAAAAACAACCGCATGCTTACCGTTGTTCCCCGGCAGTCTGATGCCCAGCATACAGTGCCCGTGCTCAACCAGATAATCGGGAACACTTTCCGCGTCGATGCTCTCTTCAAGCATCCTCAGGCCGCGCGGATTAAGGTATATATCAAACCATTCCGCTCCCTGCAGGTTCGGTCCGGCCAAAAAGCGGTCGTCCCGCCTGTCAAATATCCACGGAAGCCCGATCTCCAGCGCGATCTCAGTATCTTCCGTGTTTATTCCTTTTTCTTCCAGCAGCATCGCCAGCGCGGTATATGAGCATGAAGAATTGAAGTGCATGTATTTCATAGGCTTCTCTTTGTCTGTGACTGTGTTATATTTCTTTAGAACAACCTTTTTAATCATAGTTATCTTTTGTTCATGTCCCGCCATTCCTCTTTCGTGATCATGCATGTATACTCACCGGAAGTCTTCCCGGTCTTTGGATATGTACGTGTTCCTGTATCATTCACACAGGTCATACCGATCTTCTTCATGACATTGTATGAGGCAGTATTCAGGGTGTCGCACTGCGCATAAACCTTCTCCACATTAAGGTTTTCAAAGGCAAAATCAAGAAGTGCGCTGCCCGCTTCGGACGCAAAACCCATATTTCTGTATTGTTTGTTGATGATCCATCCGAGTGTCGCGTAGGATCTGTCTTCGCTGTGGCTTAAGTCAGCATCGCACCCGCCGATGATCTTGCCGTTATATACGATCACAAACTCGAAGTCTGTCTGGTTCGGTGATTCCCAGTCCGCTGCGTTTCTTTTGACGAAATCGCAGGTTTCTTCGAAGGTTTCGTTGGGCAGCCAGAACATCATCGTAAGGTCCTTATCCCCCGCATATTCATGTATTTCTTCTTCATCGCCGATCCGTACCGGTCTGAGTGTCAGCCGTTTTGTTTTTATTTCCATATCCTTCTCCGTTTCACATCCTCTGTGGGTTCTTCATAACTGCAGCCGTGCTATAAAGGTTCCGTATTCCTTTTGCAGATCGATCGCGCCTCCTTCTGCATGGGGCAAAAGCAGCTTTATGATATCATCTCTTTTCATAGTCCCGATACTGTGAAGGGCCTTAAGACTCTGAAGATAATCGGCCAGATCTTCCAAATCGGTTACATGGAGAGAATCCTCGTAACGACGTACCTCTATATCCGCGAACTCTTTTCCCAGAATATCGCTGCCATTCTGGAGAGTAAAGAGATGGTTTGGAGCATAGTTCTCACCGGCCAGCCCAAACCATTCAGCTATAATGTCATTGAAATTGTGCTCACCGTATGTAGCACTGTAAAACACCCCATCGGACTTGAGAACTCTTCCGATCTCACTGACTGCTTTGTCAATATCAGGTACGTGATAGAGCATCATGTTTGCTATTACTACGTCAAAAGATCTGTCTTCAAAAGGTATATTCTGAACATCGATCTGCCTGTATTCTATATTTGTGCGCTCTCCGACATTTTTCTTTGCAGTATCAAGCATGCCTTCGGAAAAGTCCGAAAGTACAAGCTTATCACACTTTGAGATGAGGTCGTCCTTTCCTTTCCACATATCTCCTGTGCCTGTGCCGAGTTCAAGCACTTTCATTCCCTCTTTTATCTCATAATTTGATGTGAGCCAATGGCTAAATCCCATCTTGTTCGTTGAATACTTATTGTGGAAGTTGATCCTGGTATCAAGTCCTTTGGATGATGCATACTGCGCCTTTACTGCCTCTTTATCATTACTGCTTCCCATTTTCATAACGTATCCCCTCTGTTTCCTTACCCGGTCTGATTTGCGGTAGGGGATGCCTCATCGAAGCGTTTATATCCCCAAAGGGTAAGCATATCACGGGCTGAACCCTGCCGAACAATGCAGCGAGAGTTTTCCTATTTCTTTATCGACTTTATCATGATAGGCAGTCCGTTACCGGCAGTCCTGCCGCTGTCTTCAAAGCCGCATCGGCTCCAGAACTCCTGAGCCGGACCGTATGCAGATACATAACAATCCGTGATCCCTTTTTCAAGCAGTTTATCCTCAATATGAGACATCAACCTTACGCCATATCTGCGATTACGGTACTGTTTAACTATTCCTATCTCCAAAACAGTTCCGTAGCCGGGTATCTCACTGAAATCAAAACCTTCCCTGTCTACCGCCCAAAGGGCAAATCCCAAAGCTTCTCCGTTTTCTTTAACGATGCAACCGTCTATCTCCCGGCCGGTCACTTTGTCAAACAACAGCTTTATGAAGGAATCGATCACTTCCTGCTCGGTCCCTTCGTCCTCTCCCTCACGGTAATAATCATTCAGCAGGTCATGAAACAACGGATAGTCATTAGTGCTGATCTCTGTAAATTCCATCTCAAATCTCCCAACAGTCCTTAGAATACATATACCTCCAACAGCATCAGAACGATCAGATGCAGCGGATAAAAAATATAGAAAAACCATTTGTGAAATGCCTTGCGGCTTCCCGGCTCACCGTTATACATATACATGAGGATCGGCGGCACAAGGAATGCGCCGAACTGAAAAACCTGCCTGAAAGGCCGATCGGATGTTATTGACATAAACTGTGCGCCCAGCACCTCGACGGCAGTAATTATTATAAAGCTTCTCCATTTCTTACGGGGATCGTCTCTATTGATAAACAGCAATAACGGCCACAAAACATCAAATATAGGCCAATCGCCTAAAAACGACAGACCGCATGCCAGCACGACCAATGCAATCTTAAAGCCTTTTTGGATGTTTGCCTTATCCCACATCCAGATGGTCAGCAGCGCGAGAAACAAAGTATAGATAACGCCAAACTGCATGGTCGGCCATCTGTGTGTTTCGTAAAGACTGTACGCAACCCACGACACCAGTGCAAAGATTCCGAGCCTCAGAGCATATTTCTTTATGTCGCGGGTATGAACATATCCTTCGTAAAGCATATATGCCATGATCGGACCGGTAAGCCGCCCGATGAAATGGAGAATCTGTCCCAATACCGAGTAGGTTGGAACAAACGACCAGGCTATATGATCGATAACCATCGCGATAATCGCAATATATTTCAATGCATTTCTATTGATCTTCATAATCCGATCCAGGTAAGCTCCTTGTTATGATGCAAAAGTCTATGCAGCAGGTGATCATATCACCAGTCGCTGTCCCAGTCGCCTCCGCCACTGTCCCAGCTGTCGCTCCCGCTGTCCCAGTCATAATCATTGTCCGAATCTCCCCAGTCCGAATCTCCCCAGTCCGAGCTGTCACTGTTTCGGTAATTGTCTTCATAAGTCGCGGAATCCTTGAATTCGGTCATTGATCCGTTCCACTCAGCGCCGTTCCAGTCAAACTCGTAATCCGCAGGATAGTTCCGGATCTCGACAGGAAGCGCCTCATAGTCTACCGAGTAGTAATCATCATATTCGTCATTGTATATGTACCAGTCATCCCGGTAGTTTACATAGACGGCATCTCCGCTTTCAGGCCTGTAATAGTGCGGCTTGTTGTATACCGCAAAATATTGACCCGCAATGAACATGGTCAGGAAAACCAGTATGAATGTGGTCCTGTTAAGGCCTATGCAATCTGTCCAGTGAAAATACAGCCACTTGGAAAGATTCGGATGAGCGCTTACGAAGCCGGCAGCATCGCCGCCGTTCTTTTTTATATGCAGCTTAACAAGAAGGCGGGTAATAAGGCAGACTGCTAAAACAAGCGCAGCAAAAAGAAGGATCGCGAATATGATCCTGTATTTGAGAAGTCCGACCATCCCCACACACAGGAAACCCGCGAAAATGCCCAGGACCGTCTTAAACTTGCTTTCAGTACGATCCACCAGTTCACTCGGAGATTTTGCACGGGGAGTCCCTGTACCTCTGCCGGAGTTTTTGACATTATTTGCTTTCTGGTTAAGGATCTCGGACTTAAGTTTGAGATAGATCTCATTGACCGCGTAGGCCTCATCGGTACCCCTGTAACGGACCGCGCGTGAACCGTCAGTTTTATTCTTATAGACCACAAGCTCACTTCCGTCCCGGAATATACCGAACGCTTTGGGTTCCCGGCAGTCTGTGCCGATAAAGAACCTGGTAATCTCATAGGGCGGAAGTTTGCGAGCTTCGTACCATTCCTTAAGTTCTTCGATGGTCTTGGGTGTATGCTCTACCGTTCTTTTTACATTTAAATTTGTTGCTCCGCAATTGGGACACTTTTCCAGTGAATCCTCGATCATGGAACCGCAATATTCGCACTTGATCTTCATAACCTTTTGGTATAATACCCTTTCCGATTAAGTTTTGTCATGATCATGGGGCTGTTGCTCTCCGAATACCCACACCGATCGTTGCAAAAGAGAATCTGCTAATCGCAAGCTATTACATAAGTTCTTTTACCATTACTATTTCATCTTCATCTTCTTCACGCCAATTGCCGGGATCTACTTCTTCCAAATGGATCCTGCGATTTTCCCGAGATTTGCTATCCTGACGAAAAAGTGCCCCTCATCTTCGCCCACGATCTTTCCTCCGTTTTTCTGCATAACACGAAGTGACGCGGGATTATCTTTGTTCACACGCAGATAAAACTCAGTCTCCGGGACTATATCTCTTGCTACATCAAGCGTGAGCCGAAGTCCTTCCGTTGCATAACCCTTGCCGCGGTATTCCTTCTTGATAAAATACCCTATGTGTCCGGCTCCGTTCCTTAGTGCTTCCGTCAGATAATGGCGGATCCTGAACTGACCGACGATCTTGTCATTTTCCCATAAATATAGGATCGTTTGCGGCACCATCCAATCCGGCATGTCCACGCCTTTTTCCTGGTTTATCATCTCGGGAACAGCCTTTTTCTCAAAATCCTCTTTGGAAACACCGTGCAGGGAATTTGTCAGTCCGTTTTCATCCTCCGGCATATCACGCACAAAGGCCCATTCTTTTTCGATATCTGTGTTATATTTCTTTAATACAAGCATTTTTCAATCTCCTAGAAAGCGCTATGCCTATTCTACGACAACTGACTGCCATGCAAAAGGCAGCAGGTCACGTGCTTTAACTTTTATCAGTTTTCCGGTCTCATCATTTACGATTACCATAATATCCGGGCAATACTCGTAAAGCATCTGGCGGCAATTTCCACAAGGCGGTATGACACAATTCAAGTGCTTATCATGTACGGCAACAATTGTATCAAATTCCCTCTCACCTGCAGAAATAGCCATACCAATTGTCACATACTCGGCACAAGACCCGTGTATACCGTCACAGTTGACTCCGGTATATACATTCCCGTTTGTGCAGCGAATTGCACATCCAACGGTGTGATTATATATACCGTCATCAAAATTCTTTTCCAGAACTTCCAGCCCTTTTTGAATTAACTGATGATCGTCTTTGGTTATTTCATATCTGTCCATTTCCATGCCCTTCATTTCAATTCTTCTATGAAATTCAATATCCTCTGTGTAGCCAGCTCTTTACGTGTCATTGAGCGTAATTCCTCTGCCGTAACCCATTTATATCCCGATGTCTCGCCAACCTGCAGCACAATGCTGTCCTTGTCAACATCTGTCTCACACAGATAATCCACATATATCGACCTATGCAGATGATGCAGAACACGCCCGACCTCTGTGAGTTTATCAGCCTTGATCCCTGTCTCTTCAGAAAGCTCCCTTAACGCACAGATTATCGGATCTTCTCCCTGAAGAGCAGACCCGCCTGCAGTAGCTTCCCACATTCCACCTAAATGCTTTCGGGGATCTCTTTGCATAAGCAAATAAGTGCCATCAGAATGTCTTACAATAATCTCACATACAAGATGGAAAACTCCGTCAGGGACCTCTTTCCCGCGAACTAATGTCATTCCATCAAGCCTGTTCAGTTTTTCATCGTAGGCATCCCAGAGTTCCATAAGTATCTCCCTTTTGAATTTGCGTGGCGTTATCTCTTCGGAGACTGCCAGACACTTCCGAAAACACCCGAGAAAACTGAGATGGTTTTGCGTTTTCCGCTCGGTTTTGCTTGATTCTGGCAGTTTCTGTAAGCAAAAATCGTGATCCCCAGTAACAACTCAAACCCCGCATGGAGTGAGGATTTGCTGCATATGTGCTTCATACCCATTGCATCCCAGGGCGATGGATGACGGCATAAATGCAGGGATCCTCACTTTCTATTCTCTTTACAGCCAATCGGCTACTTTTTGCTTTGACTTCTTTGCCTGGGAACCCTTGATGGCAAGACCGTTCTTCTGGACATCAGCTCCGACGCACAGTCTTTTCACATCAGAAACCATGCTCGCCAGACCAGAGCCCTCATGGGTGCTGATGACCCTCACCGCTTTTCCTGAAAAGTCCAGCCCTGTCAGTGCAGTCTCCATCTCAGGCGCGTAGGTTCCCCAGTAGATCGGACTCATGACGAAAACGGTATCGTATACCGAAATGTCCGTAAGCCTCTCCTTAATTGGAGCGTTACCAATACGCTGCTTTGCTTCCTGGATGCATGTGTTGTAATCTTTTGCATAGGGAACGGCAGGCTCTACCTTGAACATATCCGCGCCGGTCAGTTCCTGCACGAACTCGGCTACGATCTCTGTATTGCCCTTGTCGATGTAGCCAACCGCGTAATTCTCGTCAGCCCTGCTGAAATAGATGATCAGACTCCTGCTCATTTTCTGATAAACCTCCCGTCTGCTTCGTTTTCTTCAATGCTTACGTACCGCTCAACGGTCATGTGCAGATCGTATTTCTCCCGAAGCGCGGCGATGGTGGCCATCATGGGAGAAGCGTGGTGAATATCGATAGCCGCCTGATCCGTCCAGCTGTCGATAAGAAGGATCGTTTCCGGATCATCAAGCGGCTGGTAATACTCATAGCGCAGATTTCCGACTTCGGACCGGATGGCTGCAACCGTACCGCTAGTGGTCATCTCTTCGACGAATTTTCGGGCAGCACCCTCTTTGCCGGTATAGCGCAGGTTCACTGTGATGGCCATAAGCTAAACTCCTATACGAAATGAGTCATAATTATCTTTCAAATAACTCCAATTATCCTTCAATACTTTCAGTTCCTTATCAGTCATGAGTGTTAACCTCCTGTTCCTCTGGATTCGGAACAAGCTCAATAATGTCCTCTATATTACAGCCGAGCGCCTCGCATATCTTTACAAGGACTTCTACACGAACATCTTCATCGCGCCCCATTTTTGCGATAGCATTCGTGCTGACCCTTGCTTTCTTACAAAGTTGAGTCTTGGTCATCTTCTTATCGATCAATAATTTCCATAGTTTGTTATAGCAGACAGCCATGGTGGCCCTCCTGTTCTTCAAACAGAATATATATAAAATGTGCAGCTTTTTGGATAAGTGCATAATAGCAGAAAAATCGACAATATTCAAGGAATCCTTGCAATATTCAAGTAGATGTATCACCCTGCCATAGTAGCACAGTTCACTGTGCCGCATATCGGACCGCGTAAGTCGTATGACTTCATGGGTCAACCCCTCCCTTCGGGTTGCCTGAATATCAGGCAGATTGAACGTCAGCAGCTTAGAGCGCCTTAATGACGTGTTGGGCGATTCCCTGGACCGTGAGCTCCTTAACCAGGATCCGTTTGTCCGGATACTTTTTCTGATTCTGATACAGCAGGATCACGGAGTGGGAATCCGGATCAATCCCGCCGTACTTCTTCAGCGTATTGGAGCCCGTTTCGTCCAGCGCCACAACGATATCGCCAACATGCGCTTCCGGCTGCTTTCTGATAACGACCATATCCCCATCCTCAATGCCCGCATCCTCCATGGAATCGCCGGACGCTTTCAGAATGTAGAATTCACCTTTCCCGAAAAGGGACACGGGAAGGCTTACGTACTCCTGAATGTTCTCTTCTTCCTCTTCCGGCGTTCCGCAGGGAATAGCCACTACGACCGTTGCCGGAACAGTGCTTTCCGAGAACTTGCTGATCATCCGCGTCGTTATGGTTCGAGACGCACCGTCGTAACGCAGCATACCGAGATCATTCATGGCAACCAGGTAGCGATAGGAGGTTGTCTTGGCAATCCCGACACCCTTGGCGATTTCATTCACCGAAGGGGCAGTGTGCCTCTCGCTATAGTACTGATCAACATATGCGCTGATTTCATTCATCAGCTGCTGGCTTTTGGATCTCATGGCGGTATTCCTTTCATTGGATCTATCGAGAGCGGTTCGTTCCAGATAAGGCTATTATACTCAGGATCCAGGAGATTGCAATAGGATAAGAGGCTGTTTTTGCTCCAAGCAGGCACGTTGACGGTTGCAGGCGTCAACATAGAGGAAGAGGCCTCGGAGTGATCACTCCAGGGCCTCTTGCCTAATACCTATGTTCTTTTTAAATCCATACAAACTGGAATTTACACATAATACTCTAACAGTTTTTCATCAATTAACGCAATTGGCTCTTTATTTTTTACTTGACTATATAGTGCAAGTTTTGTGATTTCTTCTTTATCTTTTATCTTTTCATAAATATCATCAATATTTAGGTCTGATAAATTTATGCCATATAAACCACCAAACTCTATTCGTTCATTCGGTGAGAAATAATCAGGTTTCATTAAAATTTTCATTGCTCCCAAATATACAACATCAAAAGAATCAAGCCCTAATTCTTCATGGCATTCTCTGATAATACAATCTCTTGCAGTTTCTCCTTTTTCGATACAACCTCCGAATATCTCATATCTGTTTCTCCACTTATTCCAACCTAAAAGGTAATCCTCACCTGTTTTTACAACAGCAAGACAATGTGTTAACAATGGATTTGCAGACAGTACCATTTCATCATATTGTTCAAATGAGATAAAGAGATTTCCGTCATAGTCTTTACAAATATAGCTATCTGATTCCACTTTCATTATAAACACTCCGTTAAATTTGAATTCTTAATATATGAGTAGAGGCTTTCATAGTCTCTGCTCTTTCTTTATGATGAAGGTGATTGGCCTGACGTAATCTTGAATTGGGACACCACGCCCGGCGACAAATGTGTCAGCCCGCCTTCATCGTTCTACATTCGATTCAGCAAGTTGGGAAAGAATGCTTCTCCCGTTTAACGAAAGAATATGAGTGAACCCTGAAGAGCTGGATCCAATCATAAATCACTTACGAAAGGAGAGTCTTTCTTATGATTGCTGTTGGTATTGATGTATCTAAATCCAAGAGCACGGTGGCCATCCTAAATGGTGATGGCACCATCCGTGCTAAGCCTTTTGATGTTCATCATGTCGCTGGTGAACTGCATGCATTGGTCGATTACATCAAAAGGACGTCCGAACCTCCAACCATCCTTATGGAGCCTACCAGCCACTATCATTATCCACTCCTGAAAGCCTTTCAGGAAGCAGATCTTCCAGTCTGTCTGATCAATCCCTATCAGATGAAGAAGTATGGCGATACCGCGCTTCGGAAAGCAAAGACGGACAAAAGAGATGCTTTGCGGATTGCTCAGTATGCACTTGAGAAATCGTATTCTCTAGTGCCTTACACCCCTCAGGACCAAAAGTATGAGGATCTTCGCTTTCTGTCCAGGCAATACAGCCAAAGGATATCAACCCTTACTGTTGCCAAAGTTCAACTGCTCAGTCTTCTGGATGAAACGATGCCTGGCATCACTACTATCCTGCCCCTTAAGAGCCGAGACCCTGATAATTGTGTGCTTTTACGCTTTATCAAGCGTTTCAAGTCATTCGATGTGATTCGAAAAATGAGCAAGACACGCTTTCTGGACAGTTATCAGGTCCTGGTCAAAAAGACAAAGGATCGTTTTGCCGGCGCAAAAGGCTTAGCTATCTATGAGCTGGTCCTTAACAGTGTTACTACTCGCGGAGAAAATCCATTATCCGCTATGACTCAGGATCAATGTGTTGATCTTGTTTCCACTTCCCAGAAAGCTGCCGATGAGATCAATCTTCAAATGCGAATCATTGCAGAGACCATGCCGGAGTATAAAATACTTCGCTCTATGGCCGGCGTGGGCGACCGCCTTGGACCGATCATCCTCGGTGAGATCGGTGACATCCGCCGTTTTCATAGTGGTAAGGCACTCAATGCTTATGCCGGTAATGATGCCCCACCGTATCAGTCCGGACAGTTCGAGAGCCGGAATCGTCACATCTCCAAACGTGGCAACCCGGCCCTCAGAAAAGCTTGTTTTGAGGTTATGCAGGCTCTCAAACTGACAAAACCTCAGGACGATCCTGTATACCTTTTTCTGCTCAAAAAGGAACAGGAAGGGAAACCCTACAACGTAGCCAAGATGGCTGCCGTCAATAAGTTTCTGCGGATCTACTACGCTCGTGCAATGGAGTTGTATAAGTAAATCCGTCCGCCTTCATTATAGCCGTTTTTAATTGGCCTGCAATAGCAGGTCTTGTTAAGGTTACACTTTTTTCTGCTCTATGGCGCTCAATTTCTTCAAAAATACACTTGACAAACATTAGCAAGATTTATCGCTCTGCTTTCAGTGTATAAGTCGGTCCCCAAGCCCCAAGTATCGTAACGGAAGAAAAACCCGCAATGAGAAGCGCTTCTTTTTCGTGGTCAACGGTCAA
>JAEEXY010000007.1 GCA_016288005.1 Lachnospiraceae bacterium | reverse complement strand
TTTGTGATGCCCTGATGCGTGGAGATCAGATCGAATGCCGACCACGGCGAATAGCCCATGAGGCGGACGCCGTCGGTTATGGCCTCGCGGCACGCGATTATGTGTTTCCTGAGATAATCTATGCGGTAGTCATCATGTACCTTGCCGTCAGCGGTAAGCTCATCGGCCATGCCGCAGCCGTTCTCGGTGATAAGCAGCGGCAGCCTGTATCTCTCCCACAGCTGGCGCAGCGTAAGACGCAGCCCGACAGGGTCTATTCCCATATGATAGGGTGTGGTCTCCTGGAGCGGATTGTCCACGCTTACGGCCAGACCTGGCTCCGTCTGCATGCCGATCATGAATTCTTCACTGCCCGCGCCCTCTCTGCGGCCGGCAGCCTTGGCCTTCTCGCCGTCCTCGATCGATACGAACTTAACGGTGGCCGCTCCGTAGTAATTGAACGCGATAAAATCGGGATGTGCTGCCTTCATGGCAGCGCGGTCCTCATCGGTGATATCGGGCAGGAAGCCTCTCTGGCGGAAAAACTCGCTGAGGGCCTCGGGATACTCACCAAACACTATGGTATCGAGGTACAGCCTGTTCCTGAACTGGTCATAGTCTGCCGCGGCCAGATTGTCAAGGGGCGCGGACGTGGCGGGATATACACAGGAAATATTCGGCGCGGGCGCTATCTTTGCGCCGCACAGCTCATGGCAGCGGATCGTGGCTTTTGCCATCGCGACTATCATGTGATGATTGGCCTGATAGCGTTCCCTGTCGTCCTTGTGCTCTCCCATGTTGTACATGGTCATCATGTTCTGTTCGTTGATCGTCAGGAAGTATTTAACCTTGCTGCCGTACTCACTGAAGCACACCTCGCAGAACCTGACAAAATCATCTATGCACTGCCTGCTCGTCCAGCCGCCGTACTTATCCTGCAGTGCCTGGGGCAGATCGAAATGATAAAGAGTGATCACCGGCTCGATGCCGTATTTCAGGCACTCGTCGATGACTTCATGATAGTGGGCGATGCCCTTGGGATTGATCTCGCCGTCACCGCTGGGGATGATGCGCGTCCATGCGATGGAAAAACGGAACTCCTTAAATCCCATCTCCGCCATCAGGGCGATATCCTCCCTGAAGCGGTGATAATGATCCGAGCAGACCTTCCAGTCGCTGTTGCCGGGTATGATGGGCTTGCAGTCCTGCACCGAGGGGGTTTTCCCGTCCTCATCCCACGCTCCCTCGCACTGATATGCCGATGAGCTGCCTCCCCAGAGGAAATCCTTGGGGAAGGGCTTTAATTCTCTGTATTCCATAGTGTTTCTCCTTCTGATAGCAACATATATTTTTTAACCCTTTACCGAGCCGATCATTACGCCGGTAACGAAATACTTCTGTACGAACGGATAAAGCACCATCATCGGGATGATGGATATCATGATCGTCGCGTATTTGATCAGCGGGCGGAATATCATGACGTCCTGTCCGTCGACGTCCGCTATGATCGAGTTCTCCGTTGACTGAAGCACTATCTCGCGCAGTGTCAGCTGCAAAGGATAGAGATTTCTGGATTTCTGAAGGTAAAGTGCTGCACTGAACCATGAATTCCAGTGTTGAACCGCATAGAACAGCACTATTACCGCTATGATCGATTTGCTGACCGGGAGAATGATCCCGGTGAGGATCCTGAACTCGCTCGCTCCGTCGATGCGCGCGGCTTCGAGCATCTCAGTGGGTATTTCCGCAAACGAGGTCCTCATGATGATGATATTGTAGGCCGAGAGCGCGCCCGGTATGATGAGCGCCCATCTGGTGTCCAGCATTCCCAGCTTGTTGACTACCATGAATGTGGGAACCAGGCCGCCGTTGAATATCATCGTAAATATTACAAATAACGCAAAAGGCTTTCCGAACAGCAGCCCCCGCGTACTCATGACATAGGCCGCAAGTATGTTCAGCACCAGTCCGAGCGTGGTCGCCGCAGCAACATATATGAGCGTATTGCCGTAAGCCCTGATTATGGTGGAGTTCTGCATGATCAGCCTGTAGCCGCCCAGTGTCGCCTTTCCGAGAGGTTTAAAATACAGACCGCTCGTTGCCGCTACCTTCAGCGGATCGCTGATCGATCCCATAGCGACATGCCACACAGGCAGGAAGAATATCACACACAGCGACAAAAGAAATATGGTATTGAATACCGCAAATATTTTTTCACCCGTCGATCGTTTATTCATACTTCACACCGCCTTACCATATACTCGTTTCATTAACCTTGCGGCTGATGAAATTGGCCGTAAACAGAACGACCATATTGACAATCGAATTGAAGAGGTTTACAGCGGTCGAATAGCTGTAATCGGCGTCCAGGATGCCGACCCTGTATACATAGCTGGCGATAACGTCGGCTGTCTCGTAAGTAGAGGGACCGTACATCAGTATTATCTTCTCGTAGCCCACACCCATGATCTGTCCGAGCCTCAATATCAGCAGGACAACAATGGTGGACGCGATTCCCGGCAGCGTAACATGCAGCGTCTGTTTCCATCGGTTCGCGCCGTCGATCCTTGCGGCTTCGTATAGCGTCGGATCCACAGCCGCCAGCGCGGAGATAAATATGATCGAGTTGTAGCCCATATGCTGCCACAGGTTGGAGCCTATATACAGGCTTCTGAACCATTTGGACGAGGAAATGACCGCGCCGCCTTCCCATCCGAAGAAGGACGCGATATTGGTGATCACGCCGTTTGCCTTTCCGAAATCGAAAAGGATCGATACCACAACGACCACCGAGATGAAATACGGCAGATAGGAAATGGTCTGAACAGTTTTCTTGAACCTTCTGTTCCTGACCTCATTGAGGCAGAGCGCGAATATGATCGGCAGAGGGAAAGAAAACAGCAGCCCGTAAAAGCTGATCAGAAGCGTATTTTTCAGGAGCCTCCAGAAGAAAGGAGACGTAAAGAATCTCTTAAAATTGGCCAGTCCGATCAGCCTGCTTCCGAAGATGCCCTTCTTGATCTGGTACTTTTCAAACGCCATGACTATGCCGAACATAGGCGCGTAATTAAATATCAGGAAATACACGACTACCGGCAGCGCGATCAGATACATCTGCCAGTGATTTTTCAGATCGAGCTTCAGTCGCTGCCCGAACGGCTTTTTCAGCGAATACGTTGTTTTTTGGGAACTCATGGTCATCACCTTTCATGGCGTTTTTTATATAAAGCGGAGAAAGCAAAAACCGCTTTCTCCGCTCATAAGCGGTAATCCTTTACCGGATCATCTGTTGTTATAACGGTCTAAGCTGGACTGCTGCAGTGAGATACATTTTTCGATGCCCATCGACTTAAGTGTATCTCTGTAAGCGTCATACTCATCAAGGGATCTCTCTCCGTTGATGAACTTAACCTCATTCTCCTGAACGTATGCCTCGATATCCGTATAGTACTGAGTGTATTCTGAATTCTCATCCGATGTCATCGTAACCGTAACAGGGATATAATTCTTCGGCTCATACTTTGACCATACGGCATAGGATGCGGCTCTCTCGGGCGGCATCTGCTCGATCTGCGATGCTTCGCAGCGGATAGGAGGGTTCTTTGCCCAGTACTTTGCGGCTACGGTAGCCGAATCAAGACCGTCGGGATTGCTGTAACGGAAATCATAGATACCGATGCGGTGTCCGTCCTCAGCCTCGTACCATACTCTGTCCTTCTCGCTGTCGATACCGTAGTTCGCGTTCAGATAAACGTCCTTTGCGTAGAAGCTGTCAACCCAGCGGATAGCTTCCTCGAGATGCTTGCTGTTGGCATTAACGCACAAACATACAGCCTGGATATCGCGGTAGTTGTTGTTAACCTCTCTCCATGCGGGATCGGGATCGCTCGCGCTCTTCTTGGGCTGAGGAGCCGCAACGGTCCAGAACTCGGGATTGGTGGCGCCTCTTGAGATGTAGGCATCCGTCATACGGGTACCCCAGTCGATCAGGGAGCCGACCTTGTCGTTGAGCATCATATCGTTGTCGGCAGCAACACCTGTCGATTTTCTCGTAGCGAAATCGGGATCGAGGAGTCCCTTCTTGTACCAGCTGTTGAGGAGGGTGAGGTATTCCTTGTACGCATCCTCCATGGGACCGAACTTAACCTTGCCGTCAACCTGATAGAATCTGGGCGCAATGCCGAAGCCGGCCATGAATTCGCCGTGGTCTATACCGTTCTTTGAAGTATAGAAAGGAGCCTCGATGCCGAGCTGATCCTTAAACGCGGTAAGAACGGTCTCCCACTCATCGTATGTTGTGGGAACTTCCATGTGAACCTTATCGAGGAAATCCTTACGGATCGAAAGACCCTGATCCGCGTAACCGCCTTCGATATTGTCCCAGAAGCTCCAGAAACCGTACATCTTGCCCGAATCGGTGAATACGTCCTTCTTTGCGGTCTCGATGCTGTTTACCCAGCTCACGTAGTTGGGCGCCCAGTCAAGATGCTCGCGGATATCGGCGATATAGCCGTCATCGATGGCAGCGTCCATACCGTCACGGTAATTGTGATACTTGGGCTGAGTGTACATGATGTCGGGCATCTCACCCGAAATGAACAGATTGTTGAAAGACTGGCTCTCTTCGCCTGCCGCGGGTACTATGAACTCAATGTGAATGTTTGTCTTTTCCTCAAGCCACTGGAAGAACTCGCTCTCGTTGTAGTCACCCAGTGCACCGAGTGAACCGGCATTGGGATACCAGTATGTCAGAGTGATCTTCTCACTGCTGAGCGGATATGTCTGCTGGTTAGTCTCTCCCTTGTACACATCCGACTTGGGAAAACCCGCAGCATTATCCGCAGTATTGCCCGCGTTATTATCCGCGGTACTTCCGGAATCGCTCTTGGCCGGAGCCTGGGTCCCTGCAGCCTGATTCGGCGTATTGTCCTGACCGGGCTTATCGCCGGATGTCTTGCTGCATCCCGCAAGGAGTGTGATCAGCATCGCTGCTGTAAGGAGTAATGATAACAGTCTTTTTCTCATCTTTTTTCCTCCCGTTTTAGAAAAAATACATTAGTTTAGGCTAAAAGTTACGAAAACTTTTAAGCATGTTCAGTATAGTGCGTATTGCACAATTTTACAAGCCTGAAATGCCTGTTTTTCATCACTTTGTGCAAACTGCAGTATTCTATGGTCGACTTTTGCCAATGTAAGCTCTTCAAAAATTCATTTTGCACAAATTTCAGGTGTAAAACTCCGAAACTATTTTCGTTACCAATTCTCTGTCCCATCCGGTTTTTTTCCGGGCATTTCCGCAAATAAAAAAGGACCCCCTCAGGAGGGGATCCCCTATCATTTTTTCTTCGCCGAAATATCTGATATCGTATGACCTTCCGAGAGCTTCCCGGGCACTATGACCTGCTCAACTATCGTGGTCCTCGGATCTTCGATAAGGCCTATGAGCTTTTCCGCGGCAGCACGTCCGATCGATTCGGAATCCTGGATGATCGTGGTAAGCCTCGGATCGAGGTACTGCAGTGCCCGCATGCCGTCAAAACCCGCGACCGATATATCCTCGGGAACGCTCAGTCCCCTGGCCCTGATGGCATTAAGCCCGCCCATCGCGCCAAAATCGTCGGAGAACAGTATGCAGGTCGGAGGGTTCCTGAGCCCCAGCAGCGACTCGGTTGCCATATACGTGGCCTCTACATTGCGGTAGGGCACCTCGACTACGTATTCCTCGGGGATCTCTATCCCGTAACGCTGCGCGGTCCGGAAATACCCCGCGATGCGTCCGCTCGTTACGGTGGAGGGGGTTCCGTGGATATAGGCTATCCTGCGGTGTCCCTTTGATATGATCAGCTCCATGAGCTCGTTCATGCCGCCCACATTGTCGGACATGACCGATATCCTGTTATCAAATACATGATCGATTGTCACGAGAGGTATGTCGCTCGAGATCAGCTCCAGCACCTCGCTGCTCCCGAAATCTATGGACGCCAGCACCACTCCGTCAAAACCGTGCCGCCTGCAGTGCTCGAGATAAGTCGAGCGGTTGGGCTGTCTGGTGCTGCAGTTTATAAACGTTATATCGTACCCCCTGTCTTCAGCTGTGCGCTTAAAGCTGTCGAGGACCCCGGCGAAATAGTCATGCATGAGTCCGCTGTTTGACTCATCCACGAACAGGACTCCTATCCCGTAGGTTCTCGTGGCGTTGAGTGTCCTGGTCGAGAGGCAGTACCCCAGCTCCCTTGCAGCCTTCATGACCTGTTCTTTGGTCTCGTCGCTCACATCTTTTTTGTTGTTGATCGCTTTGCTGACAGTCGCTATGGACACCCCGCATCTGAGCGATATATCCTTTAATGAAGTCATCTCCTAAGCCCCTTTATACGTGCGTAAATATTTTCGTAACTTTAACTATATCTCAGATCGCTTTATTTTGCAAGAAGACATGGGGACGGTTCTTTTTTCTGCATTAGTATGCAGAAAAAAGAACCGTCCCCATGTCTTTATGTCTTTTATTGATGTTTATTCCGCCTTATTGGGATCCGTATTGAAATGGATCACCGACATATCCTGTACGTATACGGGATAGAATGTGTATCCGTCGAGCTTCTTGCTGACAGCTACGAGCTGAGCAGGGCTCTGCAGGTATGCCGCAGCCGCGTCAGCCGTAAGGATCTGCTGGAGCTTCTTGTAATCAGCGATCTTCTCGGCACTGTCCGTTGTGGCCTTAGCCTTTTCGAAGACCTCATCAAACTCCTTGTTGCTGTAGTTCATAAAGTTCTTCGAAGACTCGGTCGGATAGAATCTGAGCACATCCGAAGGAGCCAGCTGCGAATCCAGTCCGATGATCGTGGAAGTAAACTGTCTGCCTACGTAAACATCCGACAGCCAGGTCGACCACTCTACGAGCTCGATCTTTGCGGTGATGCCGACCTTGGCCAGCTGATCCGCTACGATCTGAGCCGTTCTTACGTGGAAATCGTAGTTAGAAGGAACGGTGATCGTAAATGTAAATCCGTCCTTTAAACCTGCCTGTTCGAGCAGCTCTTTAGCCTTTGCGGTATCGTAAGGATATGAATTTACCAGATCCTTCTCGTAGTACGAAGCGAACGAAGGGAACATGTTCGTTCCGATGATCTCGCCCTTGCCGCCCGCTACAACATCGATCAGGGCCTGACGGTCGATCGCGCAGCATACCGCCTGGCGGACCTTTACATTGTCAAAAGGAGCCACTTTGTTGTTCAGGAACAGTGCCTGAACAAGGTTCATCGTGCCGTCAACAACGTTCATCACACCTTTGAGCTGTGCCGCCTGGTCGTTTGTCAGGTACGGGAACACGTCGATGCTCCCGCCGAGCAGCTCAAGGAATGCCGAATCGGTGTTTGCGCAGATCTTAAAGGTTACCTCATCGAGATAAGGAACGCCTTTAATGTAATAATCCGCGTTTTTCTCCAGGACTATCGAAGTCAGGGGAGAATATGAAACAAATTTGAAGGGACCTGTGCCTACGGGCTTGGTCGCCTGCTCCGTGTAATCGCACGGAATGATGCTGCTGGTGAAGTAGCCGATGAGCTCGGTGTTGGGACTCGAAAGAGTCACGATAACCTTGTTGCCCTCGCTTGTTATGTCGGAAATAATTTTAAAAGCCGATACTGTGGAAACATCCGCTTCGGGTGTTTCGGACAGACCGGCCGCACGCTTGAGTGAATATATAACATCCTCTGCAGTTACTGCCTTGCCGTTATGGAACTTCACGCCGTCGCGAAGCACGAATGTGTACTTCAGGCCGTCGGTCGAGATCTCATAAGACGAAGCAACTGCGGGAACAAAATTGCCGTCCTTATCAACCTTGATAAGTCCTTCGAAAATGTTGTACAGAACTTCTTTTGTTCCTGCCGCTACTGCTTTGTGTGGGTCAAGACTGTCCAAATCCTGGGTTATACCAACCGTTATTTTTCCGCCATAATAAACAGAATCGGTTCCTTCGTTCCCGGTACCGCCTTTGCATGCGCAAAGTGCAGTCGCGATCACGAGCAGCATCACGATGGAAAGTACTCTCTTCATGATGCTTACCTCTTTCTTAAATTTATTACAGGTCGAAGTTTACTCCAACGCGAGAGAAATGTCAAGTTCCCGGGTCATCTCGCGTACAAAGTCCGCTCGATGACTGTTCACTTAGCGCTCAGTCCGCACTTTGTGCTTCTATCAGGAAAAACAGCGCAATTGTAAGTCTTCGACCTGCAATTGCGCTGCTATTGCCTGATACGGCTTCGCCGACTGAGGGCATTCGTTTATCACTCAAACAGTACCGGCACGTAGCTCTGCGTATCCACATCGGCGAGGCCCTTTGTGAGTATCCTCAGCTTCGGGATAACGGGCAGGGCCATGAACGCCAGCGTCATGAACGGATCGATGCCGTCGGGAACGCCGAGCAGACGGGCCTGGGCCTTCATCTCGATGAGTTTGTCCTCGACGTACTCCGCGTCACGGTCACACATGAGGCCGCCGATATTCAGAGGCAGCGTGGAGAGCACGCGTCCGTCAACAGCGATCGACAGACCGCCTTCGTTTTCGCGGACAGCATTGGCCGCGACAGCCATATCCTCGTCATTGGTGCCGGCCACGATCAGGTTGTGCGAGTCGTGGGCAACGCTCGACGCGATGGCGCCGTATTTGATGCCGTAGCCCTTTACAAAGCCTACGCCGACATGTCCGGTGTTCTTATGGCGCTCGATCAGGGCGATCTTGATTATATCTTTATCCAGCTCTACGCCGCGCGCGGGCGTGTTGTGGCCTTCGATCGCGCATTCGGCCGTACGCTCGAGGTTGGCGGGAACTATGAGCTCTTTGGTGAGCAGCTCGCCCTGTATCATCTCGATCACGCGCTTTTTGCTGCCGGACTCCATGAGCACAAAGTCCTGAGGGCTGAGTTCGCGCATCTTAAAGCTGTGGTAAACTCTCGGATACTCGTCCTCCCTGCCCTTGAAATCACGCACGTCGATGCAGATCTTTCCGTCCTCGGCCACAAGCTTGCCCTTTTTATATACCTTTTCGACCTTGAATTCCTCGAGGTCGGAAACCACGAGCAGGTCCGCCCTGTAGCCGGGCGCTATCGCTCCGCGGTGCTTGAGGCCGAAATACGAGGCCGCATTGAAGCTCGCCATCTTGATCGCGTTGGCAGGCTTCTTGCCGGCTTTGATGGCCTCCCTGATGATGTAGTCGATATGGCCGAGCTCGATCAGGTCGCCCGGATGCTTATCGTCCGTGACCAGCATGCAGCGGTCACAGTATTTGTCATCAAACAGAGGCAGCAGCGCGTTAAGGTTTTTCGCTGCGGTACCCTCTCTGATCATGATCCACTGGCCGCGCTTAAGCTTCTCTATGGCCTCCTCGGCGGTGGAACACTCATGATCGGACTCAACGCCCGCCGCCACATACGCGTTCAGGTCGCGGCCCGTCAGTCCGGGCGCGTGTCCGTCGATCAGCCTCTCATGGTCCTGAGCGCCCAGGATCTTGGAGATGATCTCGCGGTCGTTGCGCACTGTGCCGTAGGAATTCATCAGCTCCGCCAGTCCCAGGACACGGATATTCGCGTAGAAACTGTTCAGCGAAGCGGCGTTCAGCTCGGCTCCGGCCTCATCGAGAGGCGTCGCGGGAACGCACGACGGCAGCATAAAGAATACCTCGAAAGGCAGGTCCTTACTGCTCTCGAGCATAAAGGAAAGTCCCTCGGCTCCCGCCACATTCGCGATCTCATGAGGATCGCAGATAACCGCCGTGGTGCCGTGCGGCAGAACAGCCTTGGCAAACTCCGAAGGTGCCAGCATCGAGCTCTCGATGTGGATATGACCGTCGATCAGGCCCGGGCATATTATCTTGCCCGCCAGGTCGATCTCGGCATAGCCCTCATAGCTGCCCAGACCGGCTATATAGCCGTTCCGGATCGCCACGTCGCATTCTTCGAGCTCACCCGTGAATACGTTCAGCACCTTAGCGTTTTTCAGGACCAGATCCGCTTTTTCTTCACCCCGTGCAGCGGATATCAGTTCTTTTAATTCATCAGATTTCTCTAGACTCATACCCCAATACCTCCTACAACAATTCTACCACGCGGACAATATTTTTTCAATGTGCTAAATATTTTTGTTGCAGATCAATACAGCCAGAATGTCTCGTCTCCTATCGCGACTCTCAGCCAGTTTACGGTACCCGTCCCGTCGGATGACGGAACCTTAAATATCGCGGCGAACAGAGTCCCAAGGCTGTCGGTCTCAAACCTTACCATTCCGTCGTCGGTGATGTCCCATGTCAGATCGTAGAAATCGCCGTCATAGCAATACCAGCCCTGCCCCGGCATATAATCGTCGGTGTAGAACGAAAACGCGATATCGCGGAAGTTGCTGCCCATGCCGACATAAGTGAGCTGATCCGTCAGGACATCCTGCGAATAGACCGCGCTCCATCCCGTTCCCGAGATCGCCTCTCTCTCAGCGGGCACCTGCTGCGCGCTCTCCAGCTCGAGCTCCGGGATCTCCATATCGGAATAATCCGGATACTCCTCCCCATAGTCGGGATACTCGGTAATCTCCGCAAAAACGCAGTCCTCTTTGTAAACATGGTCAACGAAATACCATTCGTTCGACTCGCCATCACCGAACGTGCAGCGGTAAAAGCTGAGCTGCGACGAGAGATTATAGTCGAACGATCCGCCCCAATACGAGCCTGTCATGCGGCAGTCAAGGAAATTAAAGTCTCCGGCCGGCTGCTCGATATCAAAGGGGCCGTATGCGCAGTCCCTGATCACCGAGTTGCTCACATACAGATCCCCGGTCTCCTCCGACGTACCTATGCCGTATACGCCGCAGCCGTACAGATCGAGCTCGCTCATATAAACGTTCTTGCACCGGATCAGATCGACAACATTGCCCGTGCAGTCGCCCTTATCCGTATGTCCCATCGTCATGCAGTGAAGCGAGATATCATTGCAGTCCTTAAATGTCAGTATGGCAGCATAACGGGGATCGGTAACGAGCTCGACTGCCGACATATCCGGCCCGGGACCCGAGATGCTGATACCGTCCGCGTTTTTGACAACGATCTGCCATCCGTCATATACGCCCTCGAACTCAACATATTCATGCGCATCATTCCATGCGTAGATATCCTCAACCGTCTCAAATCTGTCTTCAAATTCGCCGACATTGTAGCGGCCCGCCTCGATCAGGATCACCGCTCCGGGCGCGATCGCCTCCACCAGCTCCTCTACGGAAGAAACCTTGACCGCAGAATCTTTTCCGTCGGGAGGCTCGGGCAGTGCCTCTGTCGGCTCAGCCGTAGGCTCGGGTGTCGGTGTGGCCGTCGGCTCCTTTGTGGGTTCCGGCGTAGGTGTCGCGGGCGCCTCGGTGGGTGACGCGGTAGGTGTGGCCTTTGCATCATCCTGCCCTGCGGAAGGCATATCCGTTACGGGCGTTACGTTTGTTACGTCGGGCGCCTTTTTATTGCATCCCGCCGCGGCCGCCGCCAGCATCAGTACCAGCATCAGCGCCGCGATCCTTGTAAATGATCCGCTTCTCTTCATTTCGATTCTCCGTTTCTTTTATTCATACATCCATGTGCAGTCAATATGCGCTCCCCGATACACACAGTATAGCACAAAAGCACCCGCGGGGGCGAGTGCTTTTGAAGCGATCCGTATGCATTTCATATCAATAGTCGATCTTTACGTTCCCGTTCTCCTTATCCACGGTCACGCTCTTTACCGTGATCTGCTCGTTTTCGGGGTAACCGAACTCCGCCATATCGATCGTGAATTTATTGTTCCTGATCGTATTGCCGCGGCTGAGCTCATCGAACTCGTCTCCGTACGCGATGCCGTCCTCTCCGGCAGCAAAGATATTGTCCTCGATGACATTCGACTCATCGCAAGCATACTGGACCACGATGCAGTAGCTGTCGGTATTGTAAACGGTATTGTTCTTTATGGTGCAGGCCTTTGCGGTTCCGGTCTCCTCAGGGTCGTAACCTCCGATGCAGATGCCCGCCCAGGAATTGTTGTACGCCAGCACATTGTCATGAACATTGATGCCGGAGGTCACCTTTCCCGCGTGCTCACTCGCGACCTCTATGCCGATATCGCAGTTGATCACGAAATTGTCGAATATCTCGATATCGCGGCCGCCGTCAACATAGATGCCGTCGGCGCACATCGAATCGTAAGTGGGATTGACCGCCGGATCGGAGCAGATGCCCTCAACGCGGTTCCCGTGGATCTTTCCGTTCCTCGCGCTGTCGTTGTCATTGTCCTCGTCCTGCTCATATCCGATCGCGTCGATGCCGATATTGTCACAGTCATGGATGTAATTGCCCCTGGCCTCGAAACCGACCACATTTCCGTTGAACACGAGCGATTCACTGCTCCCGAGATGCAGGTTGTACAGTTCGCAGCCCTCCACGAGCACATTGGTCGTCTGTCTGTTCACGCCTCCGCTCACATATATGCCGTGAGCGTTGTAATTATCGTCATCGGTGCTGTAATCATACTTAAATCCGTGGTCGTGGACCTTGCAGTTCCTGACCGTAATATCCGATGAGCCCTTGGCCACCTGAATGCCTATCGGGCAATAATCCGAAGGTCCCTCGATGATAAAGTTCCGGATCTCGATGTTCTCGACCGTGATGCCGCTGCCTTTCACATAGATCACCACGCTGTTGTCATCGTCGATATCGATGCCTGTCCCGTCAAATACGGTCCCGTCCTCGCCGCGAAGCGTAATGCCGTCCTTTTCGACCGCAGCGCTCTCCGTATAGGTCCCCGCAGGCAAAAATACCACGTCGCCCGCCTTTGCCATCTCTACAGCCTCAGCTATCGTTGCCGCATCGGTCCCGACCGTGATGATGCCGTTTTCGCCGGCTACTGCTGTAACTGCAGGTTCTGCAGTAACCTCAGGTTCCGCGTTTACCTCAGGCGCTGCCGTCGGATCCGATTCCGGCGTCTTTCCCGAGCCGCACCCTGCCAGCAGTCCGCACGCGAGTGCCGCGGCCGCCAGACAAACTGTTATTTTCTTCATTATATATCCCCCTGTGTTTCCGGACGGCTCATGCCGCCGCTGCTATGATGATAGCATATTTCATAAACAATGCAACCAAAATTATAAATTCGTTTATGAAACATTACGAAATTTCACGTTTACATCAACGAAATTTCGTGATATAGTTTAGTCGTAATCTTTGTGCAAGATTGCATAAATTTGGAGAAGTGTCCTGTTTCTTTTGGGAATAATGTCCAAAAACATTTTCACTTTTCTCAAGACAAAATATTTGAAGGGGGTATTGCAATGCACAAGCAACGTAACATGTTTCGCGGCGCTGTTGCACGGATACTTGCATTCGTCTTAACGGGGGTTATGACGTTATCCGTTTTCAGCGCACTGAGCGAAACTCGTCCTGTTCATGCCGAGGATGAAGTATTTGCGGCAGAGGACAAAATCGACGGCTGGAAAGACATCATCAACATCGTTGATGAGCCCGTGGGAGCATTCGACAGGATCGCCGCTTACTGCGACGAGGACAGCGTCGATTTCCTGTTCACGGTAAACGAGCTTTCCAAGTGGTGCTATTTCCAGATCTATATGGATATGGACGATGACCGCACCACAGGTTACCAGAACGACGGCGGCGGATATGAGTTCCTTCTCGAGAACGGATTCCTCTATCTGTCCGAGGGCGGCGGATGGCCCGGAACCGAGGTTGATTACGTAGGATACGCTGTTTCACAGGACGGATCGACCTACATCGTCGAGGTTCCCTATGAGCTCATGCAGCCCGTAGCCGACAAACAGGGCTATAAGTTCGGCGACAGGTGCGGATTTCTTGTATGCCTGCTTAACGATTCATGGGAGACCGTTTACAAGTACGAGGGCGACACAGAGCATTACGCAGAGCCCAAGGCAGACGTTACCATCGTTTCGGACGAGCCTTACATCAGTGATTTCACACTGACCCAGAAAAAGACCAAGGCCCTCACCGCACGCGCGATGGACGGCGGCGTGATTGCCGCATTATCCGCAAAGGGCGGCGACGGCAGCAATTATAAATATTCATTCGTTACCAGCAGCAAGAACGGTCCCGATAACGGAGCGTTCCTTATAAAAGGCAACAAGATCATCACAAACAAAAAGCTTCTCGAGCCCGGCGAATATAAGATCAACGTCAAGGTTAAATCGGGCGTAAGGAGCGAGATCAAGTCCTTCACTATCAAGGTCGGCAAGGCAGCCGCAGGCTCGATCACCGAAGAGATCTTCTCCGGTGACAAGGGCGAATGGTTCATCGTAGACAATACCGAAGCATCCGACGCTTCCGGAGAGTACGTTCTCGACGCGGCTTGCTCGCAGAAGAAATTCTACGCGATGCTTTCGACCGCCAACAACGATCTCGACACCAGGACCTCATTCGTGCTCGATACCGACGCTGAGGCAGGTTTCGATTACTTCGGCGTAAAGGGGGCTGACTACGTTGTCAGAGAACAGAGACTCTTCCCCGTTATCAGCGAGGACGAGCTCGGCGCTTCGATCATCACGGTTGATGAAGATTACTATGCGGACCGCGTTACCGTTTCCGTATATCTTGAAGATATGGGCACTCCTGAGAAGGTCGGCGTTCACGCATTCGCGCACAAGAGAGACATCTCAGTTCCCGCAAAGGGTTATACGGTTACCAAAGATGCTTTCGAGATGAGCTACAAGGATGATTTCGCTTATCCCAAGGCAAGCTACGACGCTTTCGCGAATCCCGGCATGGGCTGGGGTCTGTGGGCAGAGGTCGGCGAGGAAGGTGCCGCGAAGATGGCATTTGACTACGATCTCGCTTATCTCCAGATCACATGGGCCGATCTCCAGACCGCGAAGGGTAAGTTCGACTGGACCAATGTCGACAGCAAATACCATGTTTCATACTGGGAAGACAACAATGTTAACTTCATCGTACGTTTCATCATGGATAATCCCGCTGAGCTCACCGGTTCACGCAAAGATGAGACTTACTGCGAGGTTGTTGACGCCAAGTTCATCAAAAAGAATCTCGGCAAGAGCAAGATAAAGGCAGCCGATGTCGAAAAGCTCATCGCCACCGGCAACTACCGCATGGATATCCCCGCATGGGTTCTTGCGGAGCTCTGCACCAGCGTTCTCGACGGCAATCTCGACAACGCGGGTACATTCTACAACTGGCCCGATCCCGACACACTGGGCGGCGGCGGATTCTCACCCAATTACGAGGCTGACGCGGTGATCGCATATCACGCAGACTGCATCAAGGCTATCGCGAAGAAGTTTGACGGTTCCGCGGCTTACATCGAGATGGGTTCGCTCGGCCACTGGGGCGAGATGCACACCTGGCCTCAGGCAGATTCGGACGAAGGCTTCGATTTCGGCTCGGGCGAGTTCCCCGGCGACGAGGCACTTGAAAAATACGCCGACGCATACGTTAAGAATTTCAAGAAGACCAAGGTCGGCACCAGATACAACTTCGACTTCTCTCTGAAGAACAAGTTCGGTCTGTACAATGACGGCTTCGGCGATCCCACTCTTACCGAGTCCTTCCTCATCGACGCCATGAACGCGGGCGATTTCTGGAAAACAAGCTACTCGGGCGGCGAGTTCGCTTACGGCAATGTACTCGCATGGGTACACAATGACACGATCATGAATACCCTCGGATACCTCAGAGAGTCCCATACTTCCTGGATGGCTCCCTGCTCGCCGTGCGACATCGAGACCGGCAGTGCGGACGCTTCCATATACAGAGGCAACATCGATTATCTCGCGACACAGATGGGCTACCGCTTCCGCGTTGCCAAGGCTTCGAAGGTTGAGACCGCAAAGGCCGGCGATACCGTTGATGTAACACTTACGATCGCCAATGAGGGCATCGCTCCCGCATACAGCGACTACCGCGTTGTTGTTGCGGTAGTTCCCGCATACAACACCGCAAAGAAGCTCGGCAAGGGCGTTGCGGCATTTGAGGCAACCAAACTCATGCCCGGTAAAGAGACCGAGATCACCGTTCCGGTAACCATCAGCAAGAAGACAAAAGGCAATTACGCAGTAGTTGTCTATGTTACAGGCACAAAGGGCAATACAGAACGCCTGAACCTTGCCATGACAGACGAGATCGCGGATAAGCTTTACAGGCTCTATCAGATCAGGATCACCAAATAAGGGGGAGAAGGCAGATGAAAAAGAGATTTTCTATCGGAAAGATTTTTGCCGGAGTTCTCCTTGCGGCATCGATCATAGCAGGCAGCCTGCAGACCGCTCATATGCCTGCCGTAGTTGTTTCCGCAGCAGAGAATAATGATTTTACTGTAGGATCAAAGGTAACCTGCGCCGGCTACACCGGCACGATCACCGGCGTTGTAACAAAGGACAATGACAATTTCTATGATGAGTCCGGCAGTCTGGTCTTCGATTCGATCAACGAGGACGGAGACGTTGTATTCATCACGGACGACAATGGCGGAAATATCCGCTGCCGCTGCTACATCGAGGGCGGCAAGGGCGTGACCGTTAAAAAAGGCGACTATCTGGTATTCAAGCTTGCGCCCCTCGAAGGATTCCCTTTAGCGGACGTTAAGGTCGAGGGCCTGATCGACGATCCCGAAGGCTGGGACAGCATGATGATCGGCTATTTCAACTATAAGAGCGGTTATTCGTTCATGGAGATCACCGAGGATTTCTTTGACCAGAACCTCGTTGCGCTCCGTATCAAGGGCGACGGCTCCGATCCCGGGACCGGCATCGCGTTCAGCGAAGTATTCGTAATGACAGATGTGTCCGCTCCCAAGCCCGAGAAATTCTCATACAAGATCTCGAAAAAGATTGAAGGCGTTACCACCACTTTCTACAATGACGCGAACTCACGCGGCGTTGCATGGAGAACCGTCAACACAGAGGGCAAGGACACCGTCCTTCAGTACGTTGACAAAAAATACGTCAAGGATATCCACAAGTACAACTGGACCAAAGGCATCAAGAACGGCGAGGTTCAGATCGTTAAGGATTATTTCAACACCAAGATTGTCAATTCCGACGGAGCGGCAACCTATTACTGCCATAAGGCTCATGTGGAGAACCTGCCCGAGGACAGCCAGTACTACTACCGTGTCGGCAGCAAGAAGGTCGGTTATTCCAGACCCGGTCTGTGGACGATCAACGCCGAGTCGGACGACTTCTTCTTCATTTACGTAACAGACCCTCAGGCCGAGAATGAGGAACAGTACCGCCGTTACGAGGCCGTTATGCGCGAGGCGTTCGCGAACGCGAGGGAAGTTGATTCCGATCTCATGGGCTATTTCAACTGCGGTGATATCACCAACGAGGCACATGACGAGAATTACTACATCGACGAGTACAATATGGCGGTCGATTTCGACGCGGACGATATGATGAATACAGTCATCATCCCCGTAGCCGGAAACCACGACAATACCCCCGACTGCTTCTATTCGATGTATGACATCGATTTCGCGAACTACTGCACCGACGGCAAGCACAACCCTCACAACAGCGGCGGCTGCAGCAGCGTTCAGGTAGGCAACGTTTACGTTATCTCCACCAACTCCAACGAGTCCGGCAATCTTAACGGCGGCAACGGTGAGTACGATAACCAGAGCGATTACCGCGAGCAGTACGCATGGATCATCTCCGAGCTCGAGAACGCGACCAAACTCAGAGAGCAGGGCAAGGTTAAGTGGATCGTTATCCTGACCCACGCGGGCATGATGAGCGTCGGCTACCATACAATGGACGGCGGCTCCAGACAGCTCAGAAAGAACCTGGTTCCCCTGTTCGCGAAGTATGAGGTTGACCTTGTGCTTCAGGGACATGACCATGCTTACACCAGAACCAACCCTTACTACTACGGTAAGGATATTAACGGCGATTACTTCACCGGCTATGTTTCGAACGAGAGAGAGACCGGCTCGGGCTACGGCACCGTAACCTATGACGATCCTTTCACCGAGGAGATCGAGACTGAGGGCAGAAAGTTCAATATCGAGCCTGAAGGAACACATTATGTGACCATTAACTTCGCGGGCGAAAAGTCACTCGATATCTCAAAGGAAAACGCAGAATCACGTTACGCCGTACCCGATGAGTACATCGAGGAAGGCTGCGCGGTGAGCGTTATCAACGACGAGCTCTGCGGACAGCGCGTAAAGAAGCAGTTCTACGCATTCATCCGCGTAAAGGGCGATACCCTCAACTTCGATACATACTTATATGACGGCGTAGGCTCGAAGCTCTATGATACCTTCACGGTTAAGAAGGACGGCTCCTGCAAGCCCGACATCGCAAAGAGAGACATCTCCTTCAAGGGCGCGTACGCTTTTGACAAGGTATACGACGGAAAGCCCGCCGAGCTCGATGTTTTTGACATCACCTCTTATAAGGGAAATACGGATACCGAGGAGAAGCTCTTTAAGGAGTACGACAGTATCGTTTACACCGTAACCGGTACCACCTCCGACGGTCAGGCATACAGCTCGACCAAGATGCCCACCGCACCCGGTAAGTACACCTTACATCTTACCGTTTCCGACGGATCGGTATTCTTTAAGGGCGAGACAACAGTTGACTTCGTGATCAAGAAGTAAGATCAGGGTGAAAACCAGGGTGCCTGTCACCATATATGGTGACAGGCACCCTTTATTTGGCACCCTTTATTTTATGCCGTTGCGAGGTCCAGCTGCTGCGCCGTGCCCGCTCTTCCGTCCTCGAACAGGAACAGGCCGGTGCTCCGTATCACTGCGTCCGTTGCATTTGATACGGCATCCTTCAGCGAAAACTCGGTGGCCGCATGCTTCAGGCATATCGCGCCGATGCCGGCGTCTTTCAGCGAGATCAGCCGTCCCGGCACATTTCCGCCCGAGCCGGAGAGCGATCCGCTTTCGGCATCGTTCTCATCTATCCTCCAAATCTTTAAAGCGGAGAATACCGCATCCGCTTCATCGATCCAGCCGTTTCCGTCGAGATCGTACTCCGCCAGCTCCGAAAACGCGTCTCCGCTCGTCGGGCCGAACAGTTCGCTGCCGTCGTTCACTCTGCCGTCGCCGTTCAGGTCCAGCGCGAGCATTCCGCTGCCTGCCGACGGCAATGATACATAATCCTCCGTCCCGTCGGCGTCGATATCAAAGAAATACTTTTGATCCGATACCGTCGCCGGACTGCCGTCAAGGTTGATCACGAGCGGATCGACTAGCGCCGTGCTCTCTCTGACCGTAAAGCCGCTGTAAGCCACGTATTCACGGCTCATGACCGCCTCCACGTTAATGCTCAGGCTCCGTCCGTCGGCGGTGTTTACGGTGCCCGTAGTGGCAAATGTGGTTGTTTCTGCTTCATATGAGACAGTATAGCATCCTTTGGTGAGATACCTGCCCGTCGGCATCAGATCGATGCCCGAGACGCCCGGCAAACCCGTGGCCGCAGGATAGTCTGCGGCGCTCCTGCCTCCGTCTCCCGGACCGCACCCCGATATCCGTCCTCCTATGATGCGCATGAGGTATTTTATCGTCTCCTCCTGTATTTTGGAGAGCATGTTTTCCTCCATGAGCCTGCGCATCTGAGGCGTGTTCTTTACCTGCATGGTGTCAAAGATATCCCGCAGCATCTCGGAGGCGCTGCGCGGCTCATCGACCGTTCCGGGAGGGCTCTGTGGCTGCGGGCTCCCTGTCTGCCCCGCTTCGGCCGTCTCTGTGCCCGGCGGGGCTGCACCTGCTGCCTTCGATAGTTTTCCGTCCGTTCTCTGCACCATGCCGGTAAAATCCGGCATTATTCCTGCACTGTCTGTGATACAGGTAAATCTTGCTTCCCTGCTGTCGGACCTGAATGTCCGTGCGGATTCCATTCCTATTGTGGTGGAATCAATGATCAAAAAAAATCTCCTTTCGCATGTCTTCGAGGCGTTCGGCTCCATTCCGTGCGTGCACTCGCGGAGCGTTTAACTTAGTCGGAGAAATATCTCCGATTAAGTTAAAAGGCAGTGAATGAATCCGTTCCATTCACTGCCTTCCGTGGCCTTGCCTCAATGCAGACAGCCCGCCGCGTCCTGCGCAGCGAACCACCCGTCTGACTAATATATCGGCTAACAGGCGATCTTTCTGAAGTTGTTTTAATAAATATAACCCTTGGCCTTTAAGAGCTCTGCCATGAGCACCGCGCCGCCGGCTGCGCCGCGGAGGGTATTGTGCGAGAGACCTACGAACTTGTAATCGTAAACGGTATCCTCTCTTAAGCGGCCCATGCATACCGCCATGCCGTGCTCGGTGTCGCGGTCGAGGCCTGTCTGGGGACGGTTGTCCTCCTCAAAGTAATGGATGAACTGCTTCGGTGCCGAGGGAAGCTCAAGCTCCTGGGGAACACCCTTGAAGTTAGCCCATTTCTCAAGTATCTGCTCCTTGGTGGGCTTTTTCTTAAAGCTGACGAAAACGGCAGCCATATGTCCGTTCGTTACGGGAACACGGATGCACTGGGTCGTGATAACCGGGCCTTCGGCCTTAACGATCTGACCGTTCTCGATGTGACCCCATATCCTTAAAGGCTCCTGCTCGGACTTTTCTTCTTCGCCGCCGATATAAGGGATAACATTGTCGATCATCTCGGGCCAGTCCTTGAAGTTCTTGCCTGCGCCGGAAATAGCCTGATATGTCGTTGCGACAACAACCGTGGGCTCAAACTCCATGAGCGCGTGCAGAGCGGGTGTATAACTCTGGATCGAGCAGTTGGGCTTAACGGCTACAAAGCCCTTCTTTGTGCCGAGACGCTTCTTCTGGAACTCGATAACGTCGGTATGTTCGGGATTGAGCTCAGGCACGATCATCGGAACATCGGGAGTCCAGCGATGAGCGCTGTTGTTCGAAACAACGGGGATCTCAGCCTTCGCATAAGCCTCCTCGATGGCGCGGATCTCGTCTTTGGTCATGTCCACCGCGCTGAAGCAGAAATCAACCTTAGCCGCAACCGCCTCTACCTCGTTGACATTCATAACGATCATATTCTTAACTGCCTCGGGCATGGGAGTGTCCATCTTCCAGCGGTCTCCCACCGCCTCTGCGTAGGTCTTGCCTGCGCTCCTGGGGCTCGCCGCAACCACTGCGACCTCAAACCAGGGGTGATTCTCAAGGAGCTGGATAAAACGCTGTCCTACCATTCCCGTAGCTCCCAAAACTGCTGCCTTTAATTTAGCCATAACCTCTCTCCTTTGTTCTGTTTTTCTGTCGCGGACATTTGTCCGTCCTGCATAACTTGTTTCAAATAATACTACAACAAAAGTTCTTTTGCAAGCACTTTTTCAAACTTTTTCAAAACTCGTTTTTTCCCTGTACCGCTCGAGCTCCGCGTATACATCCGCAAGCGTCGGGCAAAGGTTTATTCGGCCCCGCAGCTTCGCGGAATACGGAAATCCTTCGGTGTACCACGCCACATGCTTTCGCATCTCCCTGACCGCGGTGTCCTCGCCTTTGTACTCCCTCAGCATGTCCGCGTGCCGGTGTATCATGGCGAGCACCTCGTCAAACGCGGGCTTCGGCAGCTCCTCGCCGGTATCGAGATAATGCTTTATCCTCGCGAAAATCCAGGGATTGCCCTGTGCGCCGCGCGCGACCATCACCGCATCGCACCCTGTCTCGTCAAACATGGCCTCAGCGTCTTTCGGCGAAAATATATCGCCGTTCCCGATAACCGGGATGCTGACCGCAGCCTTGACCTGCTTTATGATATCCCAATCGGCCCTGCCGCTGTAATACTGCTCTCTGGTCCTTCCGTGCACCGCGATCGCCGCGGCTCCCGCACTCTCGAGCACCTTAGCGAACTCAACGGCATTCACATGATCCGCGTCAAAGCCCTTGCGGAATTTCACGGTTACGGGCTTTTTTACGACTCCGACAATCGCCTCGACGATCCGCCCCGCCAGAGCCGGATCCTTCATGAGCGCGCTGCCCTCGCCGTTGTTTACCACCTTGGGGACCGGACAGCCCATATTTATATCAAAGAAATCAAAGTTGCGCTCTTCTATCCTTGCCGCGGTCTCGGCCATTATTTCGGGCTCACTGCCAAAAAGCTGCAGCGCCACAGGCCGTTCGGCCTCGTCACACCGCAGCAGATCGCCTGTGTTTTTGTTATTGTAATGGATGCCCTTGGCGCTGACCATCTCCGAATAGATCAGGTCGGCCCCCTGCTCCTTGCACAGCAGCCTGAAGGGCATATCCGTGATGCCGGCCATGGGACCCAGTGCGAGCCTGCCGACCTCGATATTGCCGATCTTCATTAAATACTCCCGGTCACTGTTTTCTGTTCTTATGATACAGGATCTTAAGGCCTTTCATCGTCAGTTTTCTGTCATATACGTCGATCTTGTCCGTAGCGTCCGCAATGATCCTGCCGAGTCCGCCCGTGGCTATGACCTTCATATGATCGAGTCCGGCCTCTTTTTTCACACGTTCGATGATGTATTCGGTCTGTCCGATGCAGCCGTAGAGCAATCCGCCCTGCATACTCGAGATGGTGTCCCCGGTCAGTATACTGTCAGGCAGCTTGATCTCGATCTCGGGGAGCTTCGCGGTATCGTTCCAGAGCGCATTCGCGCTGATCCTGATGCCGGGACAGGTAAGTCCGTATCTGAACGTGCCGTCCGCCTCGATCAGATCGTATGTCGTCGCGGTACCGAAATCGATGACCATCGTGGGACCGCCGTAAATGCTGTACGCGGCCGCCAGATCCACAACTCTGTCCGCGCCGGCTTCCTTGGGATTGGGGATACTGAGCTTAACCCCCGTTTTGAGGCCCGCTCCGACCTCTATGGGAGTAACGCCCGTGAGCTTTATGATACCGTTGATCAGTGAATGCATGATGCCCGGTACGACCGAAGCCACGATGCAGGCGTCGATATCCTTGACCGACAGATCGTTTACATGCATCAGACCGCGGATCACCGAACTGAACTCGTCCGATGTACGCGGGAGTTTTGTCGTAACGGCAAAGAAGGCGCGCTCCTCGTCGCCCTCATATACCGCAAAATTAGTATTTGTATTTCCTACATCAACACAAAGAAGCATAATCTTTCTCCGTTTTATCAGTCATCTTCGCCGAAATCCGGCTTTTCGTGCAGGATAAATACCCTGTAATACAGCTCAAGGCTCTCGAAAAACTCACGCCTCTCGCTCCTCATCTTTTTGACCAGCAGTCCCGCTCCGATATCGTCGTAGAGCAGGTCGCCCTCATCGCAGCAGGTCGTGATTATCAGCTCGCCGTCATCGTCGTACTCAAAGGTGATCGTACCGCCGACCTCCTCGGTAAAGAGCACGCACATGATCTTGAGCTCTTCTTTTATCTGCGTCGGCAGTTTCTCGAACTGCGGGTCCAGATAGTATTTCTGATTATATGAATTGCTGCCGCAAAGAACCATACGCGACCTCCTGATCTTATACTATTCTACCACGTTGCTCATAGTATACATCCCGGCGGGCTTTCCCGCAAGGAAGCGGGCCGCATTGACAGCGCCTTTCGCGAAAACAGCCTTTGAATACGCAGTATGCTTGATCTCGATGACCTCGTCGAGTCCCGCAAAAATAACCTCATGCTCGCCGACTATGGTACCGCCGCGAACCGCAGAAATACCGATCTCGGTCTTGGGGCGCTTCATGCGTCTGCCCGAACGGTCATATACATACTCGTACTGTCCTTCGAGCACGGGCTTCATCGCGTCCGCGAGCAGCAGTGCGGTACCCGAAGGCGCGTCAAGCTTCTGGTTATGGTGGCGCTCTACGATCTCGATGTCATAGCCGTTGTTGCCGAGTATCTTGGCTGCCTCGGCGATGAGCTTTGCCATGGTATTGATTCCGAGACTCATGTTTGCCGAGCGCAGGATCGCGATCCTGCCTGCCGCAGCATTGATCTGCTCGAGCTGCTCGGGTGTATATCCGGTGGCGCAGAGTACGGCCGCAAGCTGCTTTTCCTCCGCGAGCTTCAGCACGCCGTTAAGCGCCTTGGGAGACGAAAAATCAATGATCACGTCGGCGGGGATATTGCATTCCGACGCATCCGAAAAAACAGGAAAATCCGCGTCGCCCTGAACGATGTCCACGCCGGCCACGATCTGCATATCCTCGTTTTCATCAACGATACTGCGTACCACATGTCCCATGCGTCCGCTGCATCCGCATAATACGATCCTTACCATAGAACTCACCTCTCGTTATTTAATGATGCCGAGTCTCCTCATCTCAGCGGCAAGCAGCTCCGCATGCTCGGGCTCCATGTCGGTCAGAGGAAGACGCATAGGTCCTGCCGCAAAGCCCATAAGCTTGCACGCGGTCTTTACGGGGATGGGGTTAACCTCACTGAAGAGCAGGTTGACCAGCGGCAGGTATTTGAGCTGGAGCTCCAGCGAGCCCTTGGTATCGCCGTTTAAGAACTTCTCAACGATCAGGTGTGTATCACGGGGCGCAACATGTGAGAGAACGCTGATAACGCCCTTTCCGCCGAACGAAAGGATAGGACAGATCGCGTTGTCATCGCCCGAGTAAATGGTCAGGTTGTCACCGCAGAGCATCGCAACCTGCGCGGTCCAGCCGATATTGCCGGTAGCGTCCTTGACAGCGACAATGTTCTCATAATTCTCGGCCAGATACTGAATGGTCTTAGGCTCGATGTTAACACCGGTCCTGCCGGGGATATTGTACAGGATGATCGGGATGCTGATCGACTTCGCGGTCTCTCCGAAATGTCTGATCAGGCCCTTCTGGGTAGCCTTGTTATAGTAAGGTGAAACGAGCAGCACCGCGTCCGCGCCTGCCGCCTCGGCCTGCTGCGAGAGCCAGATGGCGGTCTCCGTGCAGTTCGAGCCTGTACCCGCGATAACGGGAACTCTCTTGTTGACGCGCTGTACAACGAACTTGATGCAGTCAACATGCTCCTCATGCGAAAGCGTCGATGCCTCGCCTGTGGTGCCGCATACAACGATAGCGTCGGTACCGTTCTCGATCTGGTAATCGACCAGACGTCCGAACTCCTCATAGTTTACCGATCCGTCGGCATTCATGGGAGTTATGATCGCAACAGCGGCTCCCGTAAAAATGATCTTCTTCATGTTCTTTCCTCCTGGAATATAATACTCAATTGGTCATACGTTCGCTCGGATCCGTACCGGCAAAAAAGAGAAGAGCCGGCCGGAGCCGACTCTAAAGTTCAAAGTTATGCGCACGCGAACCATGCCCGCATGCAGATACAAATGACTTTAGGTAGCGCTCCATCAGTTCCTGATGACAGTTCGAAAGCTCTTAACAGACGAACCAACCGTGATCCCTCAGCGAAGACCGCGATTTCGGCATATCATCCTTTCACAGCTCATCAACCGTGCGTGACACGTCCGGGCCGCTACTCATAATCAATGCACCTCTACCAATCTATGCGGCATGATAGCATACTATCCGCTTGCTGTCAACTGCTCTTTTCGCAGCTGCCGGCCGCGAGGGCCGGGATGCCTGCCGAACGTATAGGCGGCAGGCATCCCGATCGGATAATTTAATTATATTCCGAACACTTTGTAATGTATATTCACTTTCGTGCCGCAAATATTGCAAAATGTGCTCTGCTCTTTCTTTTCCGACAGCGTACAGTGTATGATTATCATATTTCTACAATATTATTTTCAAAATAATATCCAAAATAATATATTGACATATTATTTCATAAGTGTTATAAAGTATGTGTCGACCGATATTATCTATGACATAATATCGTATTATATTACCAGTTAACATTGCAGATCACGTGCCTGATATACGGCACAAACGGAGGCAGATCATGGCAAAGAAAAACGAAGAAGCTCCCGCGCGTCCAATCACAGTGGACGACCACATCGAGCTCAACAAAAAGAACACACAGAAAAAGCGCACCGCTGTTAACGATGCGCTGCAGTTCCCGGTAGGCGATCAGTTTGAAAAGGACCTCACCGAGATCCTCGACAGCGACTGTGAGGCAAACGGTGAGACCGTTGTCATCGCGCTGGTAGACTTTGACAAGTTTCTGCATATCAACACGGATTTCGGAATCGAGGTCGGAGATAAGGTACTGATCGAGACAGGTCTCTACATCAAGGAGCGTATCCCCAAGGATGCCCGCGTTTACCGCATCGGCGGCGACGAGTTCGGCATTATCTTTAAGGGCGAGACTGAGCGTGAGGATATCTTCCTCTTCCTTAACGACCTCAAGAACGACTTTAATGTCAAGACTCCCGACGGAGCCGGGCAGTCCATCACCATCGGCATGGCTACTGCGTTTGTTGACGCGTCGCGCTGCGCCGAGCTGATCAGAAAGGCCGACGGAGCGCTCTACCGCGCAAAGGTGAGCGGCCGCAACCGCGTCACTATGGCCAGGGAAGAAAAGATGATCCCCAAGACCAGCCATTACACACAGGACCAGCTCCAGCGTCTGGCCAAGCTCTCCAAACGCGAGGGCATCGGAGAGGCGATCCTCTTAAGAGAGGCGCTCGACATGCTGCTTAAAAAGTACGACATATAACCCCCGAAGGCATGAGGGCCTGAGAAGACATGGGGACGGTTCTTCTGTCTGCGAACTAAAGCAGACAGAAGAACCGTCCCCATGTCTTCATGTCTTATCTTTATTCCTTTTTATCCTCCGCGTACAGAACCGTACACAGAGTCGTATTGGCATCAGGATTGTTCTTGCTCTTGTATACGCCCTCATCGGCCCTGCGGTAAACCTCATCGAAGTTCGTTGCAGCGCCGTGCGCTACGATCGCGGCGCCTAAGCTGACTGTAGGCTTCATGCCCTTCAGCTCGGGTATCTCCAGCCCGTCTATATGCTCGAGCACGCGCTTTATCAGCTTTTTGCCCTTGCACTCCTCGTTGACGTTCGGAGCGAATACGGCATATTCGTCGCCGCCGAGTCTGAATATGATGTCCTTTTTCCTGAACTCATCCTTAAGGATGTCCGCGATGCCCCTGATAACCTTATCTCCGACATCATGTCCGTAGGTATCGTTGATATGCTTGAACCTGTCGATATCGATGATGCAGAACATGCCGCTCGCACCTTCGTCGAGGAGCGCGGTGACCTTCTTCTCTCCGCTGCCGCGGTTTAAGATACCGGTCATGATATCGGTCTCCGCCAGAGCGATCAGCTGCTCACGTTCCTTAGCGCCCGCCACGACATCGTCTACATTCTTAAAGCCCGCAAGTATCCCCAGTGATTTGTCCAGCGGGTTGATCGGTATGTAAGTGAACTGGTAGTAATGTATCTCGCCCTTATCATGAACGCGGTAACTCGATACGTACTCGTTCGTTTCTTTCATCTTTTTCCGCACGGTCTCGAGGCTCATCGCCTTTCTGAGCGCGGGTATATCCTCGGAATACACACGGTCGTTGATGTACTGGCTGCAGAGCACGTCGTAGGGGTACTGCTTCTCGCCTGGGCCTTCCATACCCTTTGTTACATAGCCGTCCAGCTTCAGGATAACGACATTGCCTGTCTGCAGATCGACCTTGAAAATGTTGTAATAGTCGCGGCTGAGAGCGTTCACGATGCTGAACTGCTCATACAGATACTTTTTGTCAGCCATATGCTTTCTGACGATCTTATCCACGTCCTTGAACGCGAGGATGAACTTCTCGGCGGTCTCGGGATCTCCCGCCAGCGCAAACGCCATCTGGTGATAGGAAATGCGGCTCTCCTCGTCAATGCGCAGATACTCTATGGAATAGAGCTCTCCGTCGCGGATCTTCTCTTCTACGGTCTCGATCCTGCTGCTGTGCTCCACGTCCTCCGCATGGTCGGCAACATAATTGCTCACATATGCCTTGATGAACGACGTATAATCCTTGTGCCTGGACGCCAGCGCCAGCAGACCGCTGACGGTATGCTCGCCCGTGGAACGATAAAGCTCGAGCTCGAGAGTCTTGCGGTTTACCAGCCATATCGTATGGTATTCCTTCGCCAGACCGGTGATGATACCCATACTGTTGACCAGCTTCTGGTTATAGTCCTCTACCAGACCTTTGAGCGCCTCGGGATAATCGTTAGGATTAAGAAATGTCTCTTTTACGGCTCCTGCCATGCCACACCTCGTTCAGTATTATTCGTTTTTTCCAAAGAAATTGGAAAGCTTGCCCAAAAGTGTCTTTTTATCAATGGTCTTAAGCAGATAGTCGACGGGCTGAAGGTCAATGACCGACAGCACGCTCTTTTTGTCTCCGTGCCCGGTAAGGAACATAACGGGTATCTGTCCTGTTTCCGAATCGGTCTTCAGCATCTCGAGCACCTGAGGCCCGTTTGCCACCGGCATCTCATAATCGAGCAACACTATATCTGCCTTATTGCGGGCCAGATAACTGATGGCCTGCACTCCGTTCGATGCCATCCCGACCACATAATCGTTCTTCAGCCATTCATACACGGTACGCATATATGTAATATCATCGTCAACGATCAGTACCGTACGTTTCCTGTTCTCTCCGGTATTCTCCTCGATGTACTTGACCGCGCGGCGCAGCAGCTCGTCCATGTCGAGCGGGCGCTTCAGCAGATCGAGCACCGCAGTCTCGGGAATGATCTTCAGAACTGCCTCATATTCATCCTGATCGCCGATCATCATGATCTTGCGGTCACGGTCATTGGCCTTATCCTTAAGGAATACCATGGCCTCACGCAGCCTGTCGATATTCTCGTTAAGGAAAAGTATGAAGAGCTCTGTATCCTCCCTGATCTCCTTCATCTCGCGGATCTCGGTATGGAAAAACCCGGCTCTCAAACCGATATCGCACAGTTTCTTGCAAAGGCTCTTTGCCAGGAATGAATCGTTCTGGCAGATGACTGCCACATCCCCAAAGACCGTCGCCTTTAACTTATCCATTGCCATTTCTAACTTTCCTCCGTGCCCGGATCGGGCATTATCTCTGCTTCAGCAGAGCTTTGATCTCATCCCAGTCCAGTTTCAGCAGACTGTATCCGATCCTTTCTATGAGATCACTGTCACTGTCATTTATCCTATATCCGTTCAGGTCGTCGAGCAGACCTTCCATCATGCCGTAATCCATGCTGCCCGCTATCTCGGCGAGCGTCTGGAAAGCCTCGTCCAGCTCCGCGCCCTCGAGCACGGGCTTTTGCGCCTCATGCTCATCAAGCTTTTTAAGCTTTTCTTCCAGCGCCTCGTACATCTTAATCAATGCCTGATTATGCGCCTCTATAAATTCCGTATCCTCTGCCTTGCCTGCTGCCTCAAGGTCCTTCGCCGCATCCGAAAGAGCCGCGGCCCCTATGATCCTCGCGGCGCTCTTCAGGCCGTGAACCTTGATCGTATAGTTCGGCAGATCCCTGTTCGCGAAACTTCGCGAGATATCTTCGATATTGCCTCTCGCTGACTTATGAAATACCGTAAGTATGGAAATAAAACCGTCAAAGCTGCCGCAGTTCTCTATCGCGACATCCGGGTCTATCTCAGGTATCTCTCTCAGCCAGTCGTATTCGGATCCAAATTCCATAGTATCTCCTGTCTGATATGCTGTGCGGGCGCAGCCGACCGCCCTCACGGGTGCAGTACCCGATAGTATCTTGGTATATATTATACCGAAATATATCGATTTGTCATCACCCATATTGTTATTTTTTGCGTTTTTGTGCAAAAACGTTCAGCTCGGCGCAAAGATTTTGCATATACAAAAATATTTTGTAATTTGTTCATGTATCGACGAGCAAAAAGGGAACAAAATCTACCCTATTTTACTCATTATCGTTTTTTCTTGCCCGATTTTGACCAAAAACAAAAAGCGCCGCGGCAATGATACCGCGACGCAGTGTTCGCAAAAATGCTTTAAGCGAGCTCTAACGCTACTTCCATCATATTTCTGAAGCTGGTCTGTCTGTCCTCTGCGGAAAGAGCCTCCTCCTTGAAGAGGTGATCCGAGATGCTGACCATGCAGAGCGCATGCTTCTTTGCCTTTGCGGCGTTCATGTACAGCGCGGCGGCTTCCATCTCGATGCAGATGCAGCCCATCTCTGCCCAGCGCTCATTTACGCGGTCGAGTCCGTTGTAGAAAACATCCGATGAAACGACATTGCCCACCTCATACTTAACTCCGAGCTTCTCGGCAGCCTCAACAGCCTTTCGCAGAAGACCGAAATCGGCGATCGGAGCATAATGTCCGGGCAGATCGAACGATGCCACATAATTCGAATCCGTGCAGGCGCCCTCCGCGATAACGAGATCGCCGAGCTTAAGGTCGGTGCGGTACGAACCCGCGGAACCGATACGGATGATATTGTCGACATCATAGAAATTGAACAGCTCGTAGGAATAGATACCTATCGAAGGCATGCCCATTCCGTGGCCCATAACGGAAACCTGCTTGCCCTTATATGTACCGGTATATCCGAACATGTTGCGGACGGTATTAAAGCATACCGGGTTCTCCAGATAGTTCTCCGAAATGAATTTAGCGCGCAGCGGATCGCCCGACATCAGAACGGTTTTTGCGATATCGCCTTTATTGGCGGCATTATGGGGTGTACTCATGATATAAAAACCTCCTCCGTGTAATTATGTCTCCCGCATATCAACTTCATGCAGAGGGAAACTGTAATGTATATTCTACCATTTTCAAAGGATTTAAGCAAGTGAACGGTTCTTTTTCTCCATAACCAGTCCCCGCGCGATAGCGACGATCGGAGTCAGGATATTGTTGAGGCCGTAAGCCACCGCGAAAATATTCATGCTGGAGAGGAAATCCGCCGGAAGTATGCCGAACGCTGCAACATTCGGTGCTTCATTCCATATCTGCACGGTCACGAGATGCAGCGCGAACAGTACCACATTTACGATCAGGAATATCGCGCCGAGCTTAACCGCCGCCGTTCCGCGGCTCTCCGGCTTTGTCTCGCAGAAAATGTACTTATACGCGAGATACATTGCGAACGCGGTGAAATAATTGAGCCACAGCACTATGCTGTACATCAGGTAGCCGTGTGAGAGATCGAGTACCGTGATGCCCCAGAACGATGCCGCAAAACCGAGCATCGACATCGCGAGCCCCAGGGCTCTCAGTAATCCGAAGGTACGCAGTCTGAGCCCGAACAGTCCTTTGTCCGCGACATACGGAAGCACGGACGGCTTGCGTCTTAATACCGCCGCATAGTGGATCGAGAGGAATCCGACGCCGACAAACACTGCCCCCGCGAGCAGCATGTCGAGCGGATACAGGGGTGAAACATAGCCTTCGATCAGCTCTCCGTACTCTCCGAGCAATACCCCGATCACCACATACGCCGCCGTGATCACTCCCATGATGACCATCACGGTGCCCCCCGCGAGCCACTTGCGGATACGTGCCTTTTCGCTCTTTGCGCGGTAAGCGCCGTTTGTATAGACCAGGAACAGTATCAGCGCCGCTCCGACCAGATACAGCGGTATCATCCTGAGTGCCTCGGTTACAGCCATATCGGGCGAACCGCTGGCCGTGCTGCCGATCATATTCCATAATTCATAGTTTATCTCCCAGAGCGCAAAAGCACCCGGGATATATGCGATCACCGAGAGGAACATATAGAAACGGCGCTCTTTGCGCGCGTTCGCGTCCAGTCCGGCTTTGATACGGTCATTTCGTGTAAGATAAGCTGCCATCAGTATTCCACCCACTTAACGAAGTCGCCTTCGTCCCTTTCGTTGAGGTAGAGATGCTCGAGGCCGAAATCACCCGATGCATTCTTCAATGTGATCAGCGATGCCCCGATCAGCGCGAATCCTTCGCTGTAATCCACACCTGTATTCTCGACGCCGACGGGTACATTCGCGTAATAGAGCTCCTTTCCGCTCTTTACGCCCATGCCGAAGGTCACGCCGTTCGGCGTGGTGAAGGTCCAGTCATCCGCGTGATCGTGCCCGATGAATACTGCCTTTACGTTGTTTTTCAGGCAGATATCCTCGGTGCGCACCGCAAATTTCGACGGAGCAAAGCCCTCGAGATTAAAGAACCTGTACTTGTATCCCGTCGCTCCGGCCTGAATGGCGTCCCACGCAAGGTCGTAATCGGCCTGCGCGATATGATAATAGCAGATCACGGGGACATCGCTGCCCACCGCGTCATGCTCCGCAGTCATCCACTCGAACTGGTCGTCGCGGAGATAGTCATAGGTCAGGTCAAAATCCGACGCGCCCTCGCGGTAGCTCGCGCCGCTGTCGAGATTCGTTATCTGCCATGCGGTGCTGCCGTCGGGGTTCTGCAGATTGATAACATAATTGCTGCGCTCATGCACATCATCGTTGTCAACCTCGGTATACAGACTGCAGGGAGCCTTAAGGAACTGTTTTGATATCCAGTTGGGATTATAGGTGCTCTGACGGTCATGGTTGCCCCAGATGATAGCATAGGGTATCCCGACACCGGCCATAAAATCTATGAAGCTCCTGACCGCGATCTTGTTGGAAAGCATGAAAGTATCGCCGGTGACCTCTATCAGGTCTATCCTGCCGGCATGTGCGACCGCCTCGTCTATGACCTTGCGCAGGTAACGCTCGCTGCCGTAATCCTCATCGCCGATCTGGGTGCCGCCGTGCCAGTGGATGTCGGTCAGCTGGAGTATCGTAAATCCGTCGCGGTAATCCATCGTTTTCACGTAATCTTCGAGGTGATCCCTGTAAGAAACGGTCTTTTTCGCGCAGCCCGCCAGCACGGAAACCGCCAGCGCGCACAGTACCGCCATTGAGACAATTCTTTTGAACATTGTGCTACCTCCTCCGCTCTTATAGTACCATCCCTTTGCGATCACCGCAATAAAAAAAGGGCATGTATAACCGTACTTCCATGCCCGGTCCGCCCGAAGGCGGAAAGTTTTTAGCAGACAGGTTTTTGCACCGAAGTGCGATCATAGATGCTTATGAACCATGAACATTAACTCTTAAATAAATAACAGGATAACCATGGAACCGCAACCATCAACAATTACGTCCGCCACTTTCAGATCTGTTATAATTCTCCAAGAGAAGTCCTGCTGCACGGAAAAGCCCCGGCCGGCACCGTCCCGATGTCCGGCCGGATAATATCCGTTATCAGATATCTACATCAAACTCAACGGTCTGATTGTATTTGTCGAGAGCGATCTGCATCTCGGATACCTCGCCGTCTATGCGCTCATATTCCCTCTTTACGAGTTCGAGGTCATAATTGATGTACTCGTATTCGGGAGAGGTCTTTCTGGCTGCGTAGAAGCCGGAATTGATCCTCGTCTTGGGTTCCTTTTTGCGCATCTCGTCGAGGACGGCCTTGCGTTTGTTCAACTGCGCCATCCTGACCAGAATGGTATCTATGGTCATCATCTGCCCGCCGACGCTGACCTCGTTGGTGCAGTTCGTAACGTTCAGCGCATGCTTGATCTTTACGATCTGCGCGTCTATCTCTGCTATGTTCTTTGCGACCTTTTCATAGTCGTACTCGGGGATAACGGGCTCCTCATCGAGCGCAGCCACGTAGGTGTGGCCCTCCTGCTCCTTCGACCTCCAGAACTCCTTGTCCTCGTTAAGCTTTCTTAATACCTTGTTCGCATATGCGGATGTCATCTTAGTCATGATAATTCCTCCTGTCATATCGACTGTGTGTTTCATAAACAACTGAGATAATAATACCACAGATCAGTGCGGCGCGCACTAAACCGGTGGTATAATTCCGTCAAAATTTAAACGCCCTATTCGAGGGATGCCTTTTTGAGTTGTTGATGTTAGAATTACAGATGGTGATTCTAAGCGCACAAATCGAGGAGACAGACTATGGCATCATTATACTCATACATCAAAACAGGCATGACGCCCGAGGGCACCCTGCCCGCAAGCTTTTCTCTCCCGTCTGAGGACGCGGGCGGCCTGCATTTTGCGGACGGAGCACAGGACGGTATATTTATCTATCATGTGCAGCACGAGCCCCTGTCGGCCGATGATATCGCCAGGATCGGCGAACTGACGGCGCTCGCGGGAGCAGGAGACACAGCGGGCGCAGAGGCGGGGTTTAAGGATTTCTGCAAGGCACACCGCGTGATCTCGTTCATAGACGATCTGCAGCGCAATGTCATGAACAATTACGCTACCCTGAGCGCAAACGCCATATATAAGTTCGCGGTGCACCTGCTGTATGAATCCGACGATGCAGAGTGCGTCAAGGTGGCCTTGAGCTTTCTCGAGATGCTCGACATCTCAAAGGACGAGGAGCTGAAAGACGCGGTCCGGACGATCGCTCTGTCCGATGAGTTCACGATATTTGCCGTTTTCATCATGCGGAAATGGCCCGATGCCGAGTCAGAGCTGCTGTCTCTGGCGAAAAAAGTGCGCGGCTGGGGCCGCATCCACTGCGTGGAGTTTATGGACGCAGAGCAGACCGAGACAAAGAGGTGGCTGCTGCAGAACGGTATCGACAACGACGTGGTCCCCGCCTACTCCGCGTGGACGGTATACGAGAAAGCCGGCGTCGAAGATATCCTCAAAAGAGATCTGTTCACCAAAGAAGAGATACATGCGCTGATCGCTCTCACGGACGCGCTGATGGACGAGGGCCCCGTACAGGGTATCTCGCTGATGGACTCGCCGGAGACGTATCTGAAAAGGATCCTCACGATCACAGCCGGCCGTGATTACCTCGACGACCGGGAAAAGGATATACTGGACAATATCAGGCAAAGACTGGCACAGTAATTGCAGACAGGCATAAACAAAAAGCGCCGCATCCGAACTGCGGCGCCTTTTCACTTCTCAGAGATCGATTCTCAGAAGTGTTCACTCACATAAATATTTTTATCGACGAACAAGCGGCGGAGCATGTCCTCTTTGGCATGCACCTCAACATCCTTTCTCAGCATCGCCTCATCGAGCGTCAGACAGCCGACAGCCAGCTGGCCGAGCGGTCTCACGTTCAGCTCGATATCCGCGCGGCTCTCATCCGCGGGCTCTACGCTGTCCTTTGTCACTCTGTATACAGCATTGTTCTCCGCTATGATCTCATCCGATACTTTGACCGTGAGGTCGCAGTCGTCGGGCTTGCGGATCGTCTCAAGGAGCATCTTTGCGTTGATCACCCTGATCATGAAGCACTGCGCGGGCGCCTTCTCGATATCGTAGGCGTAGGGCGATTCAACGATCCTCAGCAGATCGATACCCTTGGGCAGGCTCAGTTTGATCGTAGCGTAGTCGGCCTCAAATCTTGCGAGGAATCCGAGTATCGCGTTAAATCCGTCGCGTCCGGTCCATGCCAGGTCGTTGACCTGCAGGATCGCTCCGGACTCGCAAAAAACATCGGTGAAAATAATGTATGCGACGGCCTTCCCGTCCTGCTTCAGGATATAGGCAAATTTCCTGTCCTTATAGGGCTTGTCGACCTTCAGATACTCCTGCATCTCCTCTTCGGTGCGGGCATGCGAGAGATTGAACTTAGGCGCATAGCTGCGGTAAATGCACATGATATCGTCGATCGGCTCACCGGGCATGTACCTCACCACCTCGCCGTCAAAGCGGTATCTGCACAGCAGGCCGGGCTTTAATGTATACTCATGCCACGCCGTCAGCACCTCATAGCCCTGCTTTCTGTAGAACTCATGCTTAAACGGATACAGTGTCGAGATCACTTCACCGTTCTTATATGCCTCGTTCAGCAGTTCCTTAAAAATAGCCTTTACTCCGCCGGTGCTGCGGTACTCGGGCAGAGTCGCGACTCCTCCGATGCCGCCCGCGCTGACGGTTTTCCCGTCCAGATAGAAATTGTATTTGTTGTTGATTATCCTGCACATCAGAGTCCCGTTGTCATCAAACGCGCCCCAGTCCTCCTTTGTGTCCGCAATGCACTTTTCTTTCTCGGCCTCGACATCATCCACTCTCATGTGGAAGCAGTAAACGGCCGTCAGATACGCCTCGTATCTCTCTTCTCCGACTAATTTCCTTATTTCCATAGTGTCCCCCAAATCAACTGTTTTCGTCCGACATTAGCGCTCTGTATGCGCTCTTTATCTTCTCCGACGCAGTGACCAGCAGCAGGTCTCTCTCGACGCTCCCGGGCCTCGCAAAAAGCACCTTATCGGAATACTCCTTGGCTATTTGGTAAACCGGTGTTTCCTTTAAGTTCTCCCTGCCCTCCTGATGCAGCCAGAGAATGTTGGTCACCGTGCGCGAAAAATCACGTGTCTTGCTGTCACCAGATTCCGACAGGAGCTTCGCGAATCCCGCAACGACCGACTCTTCCGGCGTTACGATCTTAACCTCATGCCCCTGCAGGTCGGCAAGCGTGGAGTATCTGCGTCCGTCGACGGTGTACTGGCGGAAAGTGTAATTCCGCTCCTGTGCGCCCTCTTCCGCGGTCATGGATTTGCGCAATTCATCGATAACACGTGCATTTCTTTCTTTTCCGGAATTCATCTTTACCTCCTGGTCACAGTTTCATGCGCTCTCTCCGAGCACGATCAGGCTGTCCTCATCGGTCAGCTCGAGGATCGCCTCAAGCGGCAGGTTAAATGTGCTGTTGTTCTGCGCGTCGAGTCTGCCGAGCAGTACGAAACCGTATCTGAGCATGATACGGCGCAGATCCCTTACGGAATACCTGCCGGTAAGCCGCAGGTCACCCGCGTTTTTAAGAAGCAGCTCGTTGCCCTCGTTCGAGAGTATCTCGCGGAATACATCCACCAGTTCGGGATTCTCCGCCAGCTGCGCGAGTATCAGCGAGGACATGTTCGACGACACCAGGAAATCGGTGCTCTCGCCCTGTCCCACAAGCTCCTCGCTCTTTTCCAGACGCATTTCGACGGTTATGTTGAAACCGAGCCCCAGACGCGTGCGGATGTCTCTCATGTCGAGCAGCCTGAATATGTTTTCCATATCGGCCTCGTCCTCATCCTTGTCATGGTCGTTCAGGATAACGATATGCTCTGCCGTCTTGGCGAGCTCTGTCTGTACAGCCTCGTCGGAAACATCGCCGTCGTAATATTCCAGCTCGATCCCGCGCTGCTTTGCTGCCGCGGCAAGCGCCGCCTTTTCCTCTGCGTCGGTTTCCTGACCCGCGAGCACCACATGTGTCACATTCTCGGGCAGTTCTCTGAGTATCGTAGGCAATGTCTCATTGTGTCCGATGATGATCGTGTCAGCCTCATCTTCGGCGGCAACGGGAGGCTTATCGCTCACAGCAAGCTTATTAAGAGGCACAGCGGGTCCGATATGTACCGAATCCTCATCGGGCGCGAATACGAGTATCCTGTCGCCCTCCGAAATGCGCCGTCCGGGTTCGGGATTGAGCTCAATGCCCGTCTGGGAAAGGATACCCGCGGGCGTGCCTTCTTCGGTGCGGCTGACAAGCTCCTCAAACGTGAGCCCCGCGATCCCGTCAAAATCCATCAGATAAAACTCCGAGCCGTCAAAATCGAAAACCTCGCGGAAAGTGCCGGAAAGTCCGACCTGCGTGCAGGCGTGAGCCATCATCTTGGCCAGTATGTCGTTTGTCTTAAGTGTGGTTATATTGTGCGCCGCCGCAACACTCGGGCGGATGCTGTATGAGCTCTTTGAAACGATCGCGTTGATCCTGATATCCGATGCGCCCTTCTCCTGAAGTATCGCGCTCACAGCCAATATGGCTTTCATGGTCCTGGCATCGTCGGTGGGGCTTACGATGACCGTATGCGAAGTCTCGACCGAACACTTCTCGATCGACGCCGGGCTCGTAATATCCACGGTCCTGCAGACTATGCGGAAATTCTTCGGAACGTCGATATTCTCGCTGATGTCCTGCTCTATCTCCTCGCGCTCCATGTCCTCGGCGACCACTATGCACGCAGGCTTCCCTGCGGCGGCCAGTATCAGCTGGCGGATCAGGGTATATTCACCCGGGTAAAAACCGAGCACTACAATATGCCCGCTCTCGATCACGCGTGAATTGCCTTTTTTGAGCTCGTCGATCTTCTCCTCGATCGCGCTTGTGATGATACCGATCAGGACGCTGGTAAAGAGCACTCCCGCTATCGCAACGACAGCCATCAGCAGGATGTATCCGGGCGTGCCGTCCTCAAACGATGGCATCCATGCGTTTATCACGGTCGCGATGCTGTCCCAGATAACCGCAGCCTCATCGCCTTCCTCGGCAAATCCGCATGAAATTATCAAAAGGGCCACAAGGACCGCCAGCAGTACCGATGCGATGATCAGTACGCGGATCAGTCCCAATGACCCTTTCGTCATTCTGTTGTCAAACCAGTATCTGAAGCGTTCCCTGAGTGTAAAGCGAGTCTGTTCCGATCTGTTTTCTTCCTTCATGGTCCGGCATCCTTTCGCAAGAATCGATATACGTTCAGTATATCACGGATCGGGATATTTTTAAAGGATAAACAGGTCCTTCATTTCCACGCTTCTGCCGACATTATTCTCATCATACAGAAACATCGGCAATGTATTTGATATCTGTGGCGTCAGTTCCCTGCGGTCATCCGGGATCATAGGCGTAAAGCCCTTTCCCGTAAGGATGCAGTTAACAAAATCGCCTATGCAGGTCAGCGGCTCGTCAAAGAGCATACCGCAGGGCGTGCTCTCAAGTACGCTCACATCATGCATGTCGGTGCCCGAGGTCATGAGTATCCCGCGGTCCCTGCAGAAATTATAAGCAAGTACGTCCTGCCAGGGCGGATTGCCGAAATTGCACGCCTCCATCGCGTCGCACTGGAAAGGATGGAGGTTTACCTGAGTCACATAGCCTCTTTCCCTGAACGGATGCGCGCCCACCACGCAGCCTCCGGCCTTGCGGATCTGCTCGTAATAGGTTTTGTGGTCCCATGTCGTCATCTCGGGGTGTGACTTCAGCCAGTCCTTATCGAGGCCGTAAACGAGATACTCGTCGGGTCTGAAGCACTCCTCCCATCCGAAGAAAACCTTGAATCCGAGCTTATCGCCCTCGTCTTTGGCCTCCTCATAGCCGCGGCAGTATTCGTCTATATACTCGGGCCAGGGCAGATTCCTGTCCGGCCTTGTATTTCCGCGGAAAAAATGGTCGGTAATGATGATCCCGTCGTAGCCTTTTTCGATAAGAGGCCTGATATAATCCCTCGCATGTGTCTTTCCGCAGGCACTGGACTCATAGGTGTGCATGTGGATCTCGTACTTGTACTTCATGTTTGTCCTCTTTCATGCGGTAGTCACATCCTCGGAAATACCTCGGAGTGACCACAGGCAGCGCTTTAAAATACAAAGTGCCACCTGTTAGTGGTGGAATAATCTCATACCCGTAAATGCCATTACCATGCCGTACTCATCGGCCTTTTCGATAACGAGGTCGTCACGCACGGATCCGCCGGGCTCAGCGATAAAGCTTACGCCGCTCTTCTTCGCTCTCTCGATGTTGTCCGAGAACGGGAAGAACGCGTCGCTGCCGAGCGCAACGCCGGTAATGGTGTCAAGATATGCTCTCTTTTCTTCTTTGGTGAGGGGTGCGGGCTGGGTCGTGAAATACTTTCTCCAGTTCTCGTCCGAAGCCACATCCTCGCCCTCTCCGGTGATGTACTGGTCGATGACATTATCCCTGTCGGGTCTGCCGATAGTGTCAAGGAAGGGAAGGTTGAGTATCCTGTCCCACTGACGCATGTTCCAGTTGTCGGCCTTTGAGCCTGCGAGTCTGGTGCAGTGGATCCTGGACTGCTGTCCCGCTCCTACGCCGATAGCCTGTCCGTCCGCAGCGAAACATACGGAGTTCGACTGAGTGTATTTGAGTGTGATAAGGCTGATGATCAGGTCCTTTTTGGCAGCCTCGGTGAGGTTTTTATTCTTTGTAACGATATTGGTAAGCAGCTCGTCATCGATCTTGAAATTGTTTCTTCCCTGCTCGAAGGTGATGCCGAATACCTGCTTTTTCTCCTGAACCTCGGGAATGTAATCCTTGTCGATCTTGATGATGTTGTAGGTGCCTTTTCTCTTGCTCTTTAAGATCTCGAGCGCCTCGGGAGTATAGCCGGGAGCGATGATGCCGTCGGAAACCTCTCTCTTGATGATCGAAGCGGTAACCTCGTCACAGACATCCGAAAGCGAGATAAAATCTCCGAACGAAGACATGCGGTCGGTGCCTCTGGCTCTCGCGTACGCGCATGCTAAGGGTGAATCGTCAAGTCCCGCGATATCGTCAACGAAGCATGCCTTTTTAAGCTTATCGGAAAGCTTGCGTCCGAGCGCCGCAGAAGTGGGCGATACATGCTTGAACGATGTCGCAGCTACCTCGCCTGTGGCCTTCTTGAGCTCGTTTACCAGCTGCCAGCCGTTGAATGCGTCAAGGAAATTGATATAGCCGGGACGGCCGTTTAAGATCTCGATCGGCAGCTCGCCGCCGTTTTCCATGTATATCTTCGCAGGCTTCTGATTGGGGTTGCATCCGTATTTTAACTCAAACTCTTTCATTTCTTTACGTTCCTTCCTTTTTCCTGATTCTGTAAAAATGTCTTATGCGCGGTTCTTGTTGATGATCCTGGTCTGCCTGCTGCCGGTTGCGAGATCGCGGCAGCATACGTAGAGCGAAACCTTGTTGTCGGCGTCGAGCGAATTCCAGATCTCGTCGGTAAAGGCATCGATATCGTCCGGGATCGCTACTCTCTCGGGCTCTCCGGTAAATGTCGGGATCGGATTGCCGTCATGGTTGTAGGTGTGGATGAAATGTCCGAGACCCGCGAGAGGCGCGTACGAATAAGTGTATCTGTTGCATTCGGTCCCCTCGGGATCCGCGCTCTTGCAGATATTCATCTTGTAGGAAAAGCCTGCCTTGCCGAAATTGAGGACCGCGCTGATCCTGGGTGTGTAGTTGGGCGCATCGGGCTCAAAGCATCTGGTGTTCAGTGCCGCTTCAAACAGAAAAGTTTCCATTGAGGGATCGGCCGAAGCGTTTTTATAATATGCATCCATGAAATCGTAAACTGTATCGGTCTGGTCACCGTTCGTTACGATCATGCTGTCTTTGATGCAGCGTACCGGTGAATAGATGACGAGGCTCGGATCCTCGAGCTTGGCGGGGTCGAACGCATGGATGATGATCCCGTCCTCTGTCTCGTCAAACACTCTGTTTCTGCTGTTCGTGCTGCGACCCATAATGAAATACGCAGTCACTGCCTTTTTGCCGTCCGCGGACAGTCCCGCGACAATTCCCCTGCCAACGTAAGAATTGCCCTTTACGGTGTCCGCAAAAGTCCTGATGTCGTAGATACCCATTTCTTTCTCCTTTTACTTCGTTTCTTTACTTCGTTCCTTTTTCTTCTGTATCTCAAGCGGCAGCGCCGCGAAAGACCTACTGCTTTTCCTCGTACTTTGTCTCACAGTAAATGCATCTGTAAATGCGCTTCTCGGGGTCCGTGAGTTTGAACACGTGAGGCAGCTCCTGCTCCACCGATGTGATGCAGCGGGGATTCTTGCACTTGATGATATTGGTGACCTTCTGGGGCAGCTCGATATGCGCCTTGCTCACGATCTCATTGTTCTTGATCGTGTTAACGGTGATATTGGGGTCGATAAAGCCCAGAACGTTCAGGTCGACGTCGATCACCTCATCGACCTTGATAATGTCCTTTTTGCCCATCTTATGGCTGACTACGTTTTTGATCAGGGCCACAGAGCACTCGAGATCGCCGAGGTGGAGCGCATTGTACAGTTCCATGCCCTTGCCCGCTTCGATATGGTCGATAACGAGTCCGTTTGTGATTCCGTCTATATTCATAATAATTCCTCCTGTATCCTTACTTTTTACGAATCCGCTCCGACGGTCTTAGCAGTGACCGTGTGTCTGCCGGATGCGGCTGCCCTTTTACAGGCCCAGCAGCTTAAGTATCAGCGCCATCCTGATGAACTTGCCGTTCTTAACCTGACGGAAATAAGCGGCTCTAGGGTCATCGTCGATCGCAACCGATATCTCGTTTACGCGGGGAAGCGGATGCATGATCGTAAGGTCCTGCTTGGCGTTCGTGAGCTTGTCGGGCGTTAAGATGTAGCTGTCCTTCAGTCGGATGTAATCCTCTTCGTTGAAGAAGCGCTCACGCTGAACTCTGGTCATGTAGAGGATGTCCAGTTCGGGCATTACCGAAACAAGGTCTGTCGTCTGCTCGTAAGGAATATTCTTTTTCTTGATCGCGTCGTTCTTTACATAGCTCGGGAGTTTCAGTTCCTCGGGAGAGATCAGCACGAATTTGATGCCCTCGTAGCGCGACATGGCCTGGATCAGCGAATGCACGGTGCGTCCGAATTTCAGATCGCCGCACACGCCTATCGTGAGATTGTCGAAATGGCCTTTCTCTCTCTTGATCGTAAGCAGGTCGGTAAGTGTCTGCGTCGGATGATTGTGTCCGCCGTCTCCCGCGTTGATCACCGGCACTCCCGCATGCATCGAGGCAACGAGCGGCGCGCCCTCCTTGGGATGGCGCATCGCGATGATATCCGCATAGCAGCCTACCGTGCGGACGGTATCCGCCACGCTCTCGCCCTTGGCTGCGGAGCTCGACTGCGCTTCGGAAAAGCCCATTACCGAGCCTCCGAGATCGAGCATGGCCGCCTCAAAGCTGAGCCTCGTTCTCGTAGAGGGCTCGAAGAACAGCGTAGCAAGCTTTTTATATCTGCATTTTTCCCTGTATTCCTCGGGATGCGCGATAATATCGTTGGCGCGGTCGATCAGCTCATCGATCTCCGTCGTCGAAAGTTCCAGAATATCTATAAGATTCTGCATTGTCCCTTATCCTTTCACTCCATCTTTTATTCTTTACTGTCTTACCCGAGCGAGTTGCGGAACGCGATCAGGCCTTCGATGTCGCTTTCCTTTACATAGCCCTGTGCCGCGGCTTCCTTTGCGATGACATCAAAGTTGGTGAGGCTGACGTTTCTGACATTTGCCTCTTCGAGACGCTTTAAGCCCTTTCCGATGCCGTATGTGAATATGCTCACGATGCCGAGCACCTCGGCTCCTTCCTCACGCAGAGCGTCGACTACCTCGATAACGCTGCCGCCTGTCGAGATCAGATCCTCGATGACTACGACCTTCTGACCCTTCTCGAGTTTTCCCTCTATCCTGTTCTGTCTGCCGTGATCCTTCGCGCCGCTCCTTACATAGCCCATCGGCATGCCGAGGATGTGTCCCGCGATGGCCGCATGCGCTATGCCTGCCGTGCTCGTGCCCATCAGGACTTCGCATCCGGGATACTCCTCCTTAACCGTTTCGGCGATCTGGTTTTCCACGAGGTCGCGTACCTCAGGCGCCGTGAGTATCAGTCTGTTGTCGCAGTAAACGGGGCTCTTTATGCCGCTCGCCCATGTGAACGGATCGTCGGGTCTGAAAAATACCGCTTTGATCCTGAGCAATCCCTGCGCAACCGCAATCTGTCTTTCTTCCCTTGTCATATTCTTCCTCCTGATCCTGTTTTATATTTCTGCCTGCCGTATGACCGACCTTTATCGTGTTTAGTCGCAGAACTCCTTTACGCAGCGCTCATATGCCGCAACCGGGTCCTCTGCCTGTGTGATCGGGCGCCCGACCACGATGTAGTCCGAACCGATCTCTTTTGCCTTTGCGGGTGTCGTTATCCTCGCCTGGTCGTCCTTAGCGCTGTCAGAGAAACGCACACCGGGTGTGACCGTGACAAAGCCTTTTCCGCAGTGTTCTTTAACTATCGCCGCTTCGAGAGGAGAACATACTACTCCGTCGAGTCTCGCCGCCTTCGCGTTTTCCGCGTAATGCATGACCGTATCGGGCAGGCTCGCGTCGATCAGCAGCTCCTCCTTCATCCTCTGCTCATCCGTTGAGGTAAGCTGGGTTACCGCTATGAGCAGCGGTCTGGTACCGTCGGGCCTCGTGAGTCCCTCGAGCGCCGCCTCCATCATGGCCTTTGTTCCCGCCGCATGGAGATTGCACATGTCCACATCAAGCCTTGAGAGCACCGCCATGGCCTTTTTCACCGTATTGGGTATGTCGTGGAGCTTCAGATCGAGGAATATCTTGTGGCCGCGCGCCTTGATATCCTTTACTATCTGCGGTCCTTCCGCGTAGAACAGCTCCATGCCGATCTTGACAAAAGGCTTTTTGCCCGTGAATCTGTCAAGAAAAGCAAGCGTATCCTTTCCGCTCGCAAAATCGCATGCAATGATAACGTCTCTTCCCATATTTGCCTCCATTTCATTACGGGCACTCACAGTCTGCGCTTCGCGCAGTTCTGCTTGCCATTCTGTTAATTATGCGCCGCTCCGATAATGTCCGTGATCCTTTCGATTCCGAGTTTTTCACAGAGCTGCGGCAGCTCTTCGATGATCCTCGGGCAGATATAAGGATCCGTCAGGTTCATCGCTCCGATCTCAACCGCCGAAGCGCCGGCCATCATCATCTCTATCACATCGTCCGCAGACGCTATGCCGCCCATGCCTATGATCGGGATATTTACCGCTTCGTAAACCTGGTATACCATGCGCACGGCCACCGGGAATATCGCAGGTCCCGAAAAACCACCCATCTTATTGGCAACAACGGGCTTACGCCTCTTTATGTCGATCCGCATCCCGAGCAGCGTGTTGATAAGGGCTATGCCGTCCGCGCCCGCTGCCTCGCAGGCCTTCGCGATCTCCGCTATATTCGTCACGTTCGGTGAAAGCTTCATGTATACGGGCTTTGTAGTGACCGATTTAACGGCTCTCGTCACCTCTGCCGCAGCCTCGGGAGATGTTCCGAACGCCATGCCTCCCGCGTGCACATTCGGGCAGCTGATATTTACCTCGATTATGCCTATGCCCTCTTCGCGGTCGATCCTCTCACAGCAGTATTTGTACTCATCTATAGAGAATCCGCTGATATTGGCGATCACCGGCTTTTTATAAATGCTGCGCAGCGCGGGCAGCTCCTTCGCTATAACTTTATCTATCCCGGGATTGGCCAGGCCGACCGAGTTGATCATGCCCCCGGTGCACTCGGCGATCCTCGGTGTGGGATTGCCGAAACGCGCGTCTTTGGTCGTTCCCTTAAACGAGAGCGAGCCAAGTATATTTATGTCATAAAGCTTGGAAAACTCAGCTCCGAAACCGAAGGTTCCGCTCGCGGGGATGATGGGATTGTCCAGCTCCCGGTCTCCCAGCCGTGTCCTTATATCCGCCATGTCATGCCTTTCTGTAATGCGGTCCTGTCTGACCGCGCATCCGCCCTTTATCTGTTTTCCGGTTCTCGCCGCCCGTCAGTTGACGAACACTTCATCCGCCGGGAAAACGGGTCCGTCCGTGCAGACCTTTTTAAATCCCGACGCCGTCTCCACAGAGCATCCGACGCACGCTCCGAAACCGCAACCCATGCGCTCCTCGAGGCTGAGCTCGCCGCCGATCCCCGGAAAAGCCTCAGCCATGGCGGCTTTCAGCGCTTTCAGCATCGGGATGGGGCCGCATGCGTAATAATGCGTGCATTCGTCTATCTTACCCAGGCAGTCGGTCACAAAGCCCTTCGTGCCTGTCTCTCCGCTCACCGTGGCAACGTACACCCTGACTTCGGGCTTAGCGCCCTCAAAACCCTCGCAGCCGAACTCGTAGAGATCGTTCAGGGCTTCAAATTCATCGGCCAGAAAAACATCACCTGCGGTGTTGAAGCCGAGTATCACATCGACCGACCTGCCCGCGTGCACGAGCTTTTTGGCCAGACCGTACATCGGAGGTGTTCCGACTCCTCCGCCGACTAAGAGCGGCCTCTTGCCCGAGGCGCTCACATCAAAGCCGTGGCCGAGTCCGGTCAGGATATTCATTTTTTCGCCCGCAGCCATGCGGCTCATGGCATCGGTGCCTTTGCCGACTGTTTTGTATATCAGCGTCAGTTCGCCCTCATCGCCCATAAACGGCGGCTTAACGTCGCAGACCGAGATAGGGCGCCTTAAGAAAAACCCGTCAAGCTTAATATTGACAAACTGTCCCGGGACCGTGATCTGCGAGGTGTTGCCCTTAAGTACGGCCTTGTAAACATCCTGCGCGATCGCGTCATTCCTCAGTAATGTAAAGATCTCTTCCGTCATAACCTATCCTTCTTCGGTGCCCGGCACCTATATCTTCGATGTCCACACGGTCTCTTTGCCGCAGACCGTCATCAGGCAGCGCGCATATACCCTGCTGCCGTCGAACGGCGTATATCTGCCCTTTGACATGAATGTGTCGGGGCTGATGCAGTAATCATCATCCAGATCGTATACACAGAGCTTTGCCTCCGCGCCTTCCCTGATGCCCGCTTCGATCCCGAATCTCCTTGCGGGGATCGTGCTCATCAGAGATACCAGCCGTTCAAGGCTTATGATCCCTGTGCGGACCAGTCCGGCGTGAAGCACCGGGAACGCGCACTCGAGTCCGACCACTCCCATCGGCGCTCCGAGCAGTCCCTTTGCCTTTTCCTCGGAGGAATGAGGCGCGTGATCCGTGGCGATCATATCTATTGTGCCGTCCAGCAGTCCCGCGATCAGTGCCTCGCGGTCCTCGCGGCTTCTTAAGGGAGGATTCATCTTGAATCTTCCGAGCTCACCGGGCGTTTCTTTTTCCATCGCCTTTATGATGTCGTTCTCATCGAGCAGCAGGTAGTGAGGCCCCGTCTCGCAGGTCACATTGACTCCCTCCGCCTTCGCACGCCTGATGATCTCTACCGACTCCTTTGTCGATACATGGCAGACATGGTAAGGACAGCCTGTTTCCGCCGCCAGTCTCACATCCCGCTCGACCATCTTCCATTCGCTCTCAGAGGTGATGCCCTTTATTCCGAGCCTGCCTGCCACAGCGCCGTCGTGCACATGCGCGCCGCCTATCACGGTCATATCCTCGCAGTGCGCGGCGATCAGCCTGCCGCACGCCTTTACGCGCTCCATGGCCTCCCGCATGAGGCTGTCGCCCGCGAGCCCTCTGCCGTCATCCGAAAAAGCGATCACATCGGGTGCCATGGCCTCTATCTCCGACAGGCGTTCTCCTTTTTCGTCGACAGTGAGACTGCCGTAAGGATGCACATGTATCTGCGCCTTTTCTTTGATCGCCTCCAGCTCGACGGCCAGCTTCTCAGGGCTGTCCGGAACCGGGTTCAGATTGGGCATGGCGCACACATCCGTGTATCCTCCGGCCGCGGCCGAAGCGCTGCCCGTCGCAATGTCCTCTTTATAAGTAAATCCCGGCTCGCGAAAATGTACATGGACATCCACAAAACCGGGAAAAATATACCTGTTATTTACATTTATGATGCTGTCTGCAGAGGATGAGAGTCCCGAACACTTGCCCGTCAGTCCGTCCCCCGCTGCAGCAACAGAGGAGATAATACCGTCACGGATCAGAATATCCGAGTGCTTAAAGCCGGTTCCGTCGAACACCATTCCTCCGCGTAATAAAGTCTGCATAAGGTTCTCCTCATTAAGAAATCTGCATTTGCATAAATGTTATCACACCGTAAATTGACGCGTCAATCCCCCAAAAAACATTTAGCAGACTCTAAAATCGGGCAGAAGGTTGATACCCTCTGCCCGAAGCTGAAGTAGTCTGTTTAATGGGTTGTGGACTGTACTACCTTATTGATCTCGATCGGTACCTCGATCGTATAAGGTACGTTGCCTATGGTGATCGTACCCGTTACGGATACGGTCCTGATGTAGATGTATCCGCTGCCGGCGATAAAGTTCGTTACCTTGCCCGATGCCGCAGTTCCGTTGAACGAGAGATTGAAGCACTGTGCCAGGATCGAATCCGCGATGCTCTGCGTCGTGGTCGAGGAAAGCGGGAACAGCGTGGTGGTATAGGTCTGCTCGTAGGTAGCACCCTCCTGGGAATCCTTGATAACGAACGATCCGGACGCCTTAGGCGCGTCAGTGGTGCCGGAGCCCTTCTGGTAGATCACGAAGGAGTAGTTGCCGGGAACAGCCTTTGTGATGGTGCTGCCCTCAACCTTTGCGATCGGGAATACCGCGCTGTTAAGCGAGGTCGTAAGCGTCATCTCGGTGCCGCTGCTGTTTCTGACTACAGCGTAGTAATCGCCGAGTCCCGCAGCTGCCTTGGTGGTAAGCATAAGATCCTGATACCTAACGTTGCCCTTATATGCGACAAATGTGATATATACATTCTTGCCGTTCGTCGTATCGAAGTTGGAGTTGACGACCATATCGGTGTCACCGCTCACAACAGCCCTGTAGGTGGTCTGCAGGTTTTCGTTGGGCTTGAATACCATCATCGTGAACGATGTGGCGGTCTTAACATTGCCGTGCTCATAGTTAACGAGATAGGTGTAAGCATTACCCGAGATGCTGCCCGAGCCGTACGCGAACATGCTCAGCTCGATGATGCCGTCCGACTTAACGGTCGAAGGATAAACAACAGGCGCGGAAGCCGCGGTACAGGTAAGCGTAAGCTCGCCGGCATTGGCCTCTGACCAGAGCTCGTTGTAATTGTCGTAAACCGCTACCGAAAGAGTGGGATTCGATGCCGTGGAATCGGAAAGCGTCACGGTATTGGCCTCAACGCCGTCCACCAGTACCTTAACCGTCGTAGGGATCCTGGCCTCTCCGACGATAACCGTAGCCGAACCGATAACGACGTCATTGTACTTAACCACCAGCACATCCGCGCCGGTCTGGAAAGGACGCAGCACTCCGTTATGGTCGCAGAATACAGCCTTGGGAGTGTAGTTGTCGGGGATGGCGAAGCTGATCTTCGTGCCGATGGCATCCGAGTAGATGAAGCTGCCGTCTGCCTTCTTAACCTTTGCCACAAGCTTGTAGCCCGCAGTGTAATCGGAAGATGAAAGCTTATCGTTGGTGTGCTCCCAGTCGAGATCCGCAGCCGCCTTTGCCGACTTGGTCACGGTCGTGGCAACGAGCGACATCGTAGCCGCCTCGCTGACCGCGGTAACCGTAGCGGTGCACGAGAAGGAAGTACCCTTGTAATTGTTGTAGTAGCCGTTGATGTTGATGCTCTTGCCTTCCTCGTAGATCATCACGGTATTGCCGCTCACATAGCTGACTACGCTGGAATTATCCGCTGCCTTGCAGGTAACGTAGTTTGCGTAGTTCTGGTATGCCGATGATTTCCTGTCGGTAGGCGTGATATCGATGCCGTTCGCATCGTAGAGTCTGAAGTACAGGTTAGAAACCTGTGCCGCGATAACGAGATTGCCCGAAATATCCGTGTAGAGGCTCATCGACGCGGGAACGCCGTTACTGGTCTTAAATGTGGCTGTCAGACCCTCGGTAGCGGTCGTGCCGCTAACCTGAACCGTATAATCGGTCGATGCCGAGAGCTCGTTCTTGGTGGTAACGAGCGCGCTCAGACCGTTCTTCGCGAACTCGACCTTTGATACCTCAACCTCGCTCGCGCCTCTGAATATCTTAATGTTCTCGGCCTTAAGAATCTCCGAATAATCCTTTCCGAAAGAAACATTGACTGTCTTTAAGGATTTCTGCTGTACGGACTCGATGGCCGTCTCAACATGCTTAACCTTGACGGTAACGGTATCCTTGGCGGTAGCCTTCGAGAACTTCGAGTATGTTCCGCTGGTTGCCTGAACGGTATAGCATGTGATCGTAGCGGTACCCTCGCCCACAGCCTTAACAAGGCCCTTGTCGCTGACGGTGGCAACGCTGTCATCACTCGAGATCCATCTGATCGTATCGGTAACGGTAACGCCCTTGATCAGGGTCTTGCCCGCTTTATTGTACATGGAGCCGTTCAGCTGAACGGTCTCGCCGATCTCGAGCTCATCGACCGTCGAAGGGGTGATATCGACCGCCGCGCAGTTTGCCTTGACTGTGATCTTTGAGGTCAGGGTGTACTTGGTGTTGGGTGTCTTGGACTTATCGATCACTTCTGCGGTAACTACGGCGGTACCGGGCATAAGCGCGGTAACCGTGCATCTGTACTTGCCGAGAGGCTCGATCTTGATCACGTCGGAATCGGAGCTGGTCCAGGAAACAGAGTATCTCTTGGGACGGTTATTCACCTTGAGGGTGATATAGCCCTTTCCGTACTTGGCATAGACGCTGCTGCCGCCCACGAACACGGTCTTTTTCTTGGTGTTGAGCTTGGGCGTGGCCGCAGCTTCGGCGCTGACAGGCTGTGCGAGCGACGCGGTAAGTATCATTGCCAGAGCGATCGCAAGCACCTTAAAGAATTTTTTCATTTTTCCTCCATTCCGCATCCCGGACCGCCGCCCGGAACGCTTCTCCCTATTGTTTACATTGTAAATACTTTTCTCATACCCTTTTGCTTACAATAATCAACCATGGTCTCCGAGGGCTCGAACATGATCTTCATGCGCTGTCCGTCCTTGCTGACGAAGATGCAGTAAACCTTGCCCTCACCGGTCTTTGAGGTGAAATCCTTTACCGTGAGGTTCTGCTGGTGGTTGTAGCTGTCGAGCTCGTGAGAATGCTCCGGAGCCATAACGTCGATGTTGTCGATGTCGATCCTGAGCATGTTCTTGCGCCTCTCGCCGCCGCTGATGCGGTCAAAATCGATCTGGCCGTCGCAGAAGATGTACTCCCAGTCAATATTGAACATGGGATTGACAAAGTAGAACGCGATCAGCACCGCAACACCTAAGAATGCCAGCAGTCCGCTCCCTAAAAAGAGCATGCCTCCGAGCATCAGGACAATGCCGAGGAACAGCATCGCTCCCTTTGCGAGCATAGCTCCCGGCGTAACCTTTCTCTTTACGTAAGTCTCAGTATATAAGCCGTTTCCGATCATTCCTTCTCTCCTTAATTCTTTTATATTCCATTAAAAAATTATACCGCTTTTCTACATGCTTTGTAAATGCCCCAACCGCAGAATTCACGTTTAATTCATATTTGCGTTTCAAACGGCGCGCCAAAGCGGTATAATGGTCCTATAAGGTATTTTATCATATTCGCTTCGGCGGGAGGTTATCACTTATGGGACAAAATGAAGAAAAAAGCATGATCGCGCGGGCCAGCGGTCTTAAAACGCCCGAGTACGTATGCTACGCGCTCGGAGACGCCGGCGGCTGCCTGGTATTCGGACTGGTCACCTCGATACTCCAGACCTATTATACCGATGTGCTGATCCTGAGCCCGTTCTTTATCATGGTAATGTTCGTACTCACCAGAGTCTGGGATGCGGTCAACGACCCGATCATGGGCAGGATATGCGATACAGCGCGCGTTTCAAAGCACGGCAGGTACCGCGTCTGGTTCATCCGCGTGGCAGTCCCGCTCGCCGTCGCATCGGTTCTGCTTTTCTGCAAGTTCAAAGGCTTCGGCACTCCAGGCGACAATCTGCCGGCATATATCTACGCCACCGTCACTTATGTTGTCTGGGGCATGATCTACACCATGCTGCAGATCCCCTACGGATCGCTCGCCACGGTCATCACCCAGGATGATAAGGAGCGCTCAAAACTCTCTGTATTCAGGGCCGTGGGATCGGCTCTGGGCAGCATGCCCGTCATGGTGCTCTCGATGCTCTGCTTTGCCACCGATAAAGCAACGGGCAAATCGATCGTAAAATACGATGTTCTCCTCACCGGCGTCATCGTAATGTCGGTGCTTTCGATGGTCGCTCTGTTCTTCGCTTTTATCGGAACGAAGGAAAGGGTAAAGACCGAACCGAAGAAGCATGAAAAAGGCGCCGCCAAAAAGGCTCTCGCGCTCATCTTTAAGAATAAGGCGATGCTCTCGATCTCGGTCGTTGCGATGCTGCTGCTCGCGGGCCAGATGTTCACCCAGAGCTATTATGTTTACCTGATCAGATACTACTTCGGAAAAGGCGGCATATTTGTTTCGCTGCCGACCATACTGACCTACATTCCCATGGCGGTACTCATGCTCTTTACCCCGAAGCTTGCCAGACGTTTCGGCAAAAAAGAGATCACCTCGGTCGGAATGGCCGTCGCCGCTGCGGCAAACCTCCTTATGTTCTTCCTCAGATTCCTCGAACCGTCGGCGGCGATCATGCCCTTTATGGCGCTCTGCCTGATCTCGGGCTTCGGACTTAATTTCTTCGTGCTCCAGCTCTGGGCGATGGCCGGAGACGCGATCGACGAGATTGAGGTCAGCACCGGCAGCAGAGATAACGGAACGGCTTATGCCTTCCTCAATTTCTTCCGCAAGCTCGGTCAGGTGATCTCCGCGATCGCCGTTAATGCCGCGCTGCTGGCCATGGGCTATTACGATACCGCCAGCACGCTCGATTTCACGTTCAAGGCTTCACAGCTTGATCTCATGTATGTTCTGGCCACACTGATACCCGCGGCCATGTTTGCGCTCATGGCGCTGTTCCTCTTTGTATGGTACCCTCTCTCAAAGGAGAAGGTTGCCGAACTTCAGAATGCTAAAGAAGAATTCTTAAAAGCGGAGGCAAAATGAAATACGATCATCGATTTAAGCTGATCTCCGGCGAGGGATCCGCATATTGCTTTAAAGAGGCTGATATAAACGCCCGGCTTGATTTTTTTACCGGTATGCTGCGCGTCGCGATCTATAAGGACGGTTCGCGTCTGTTCAATACTTTCTCGGTATGCCCCGACGGCGATATGCCTAACGAGGGACGCGAAAAGCTCTCGGTATCCGGTCTGAACTGCGCAACACCCGCTGTTTCCGAAGACGCGGATACCTGCACGTTTTCTTTCGGCAGTCAAAGGCTCGTACTCGAGAAAACGAATTTCCTGATCTCGCATTTTTGCGGAGAAAAGCCGCTGTTCAGGGACAGGAAATACATGGCTTACAATCTGGACGGCGAGCTTGGCCGCGGCGCATGCCATTACCTCTCCCGTGAGGAAGGCGAGTACATTTTCGGACTCGGTGACAAAAGCGGCGACGTAAACAAGAGCGGACGCACCTTCAGGCTCGGAACCTCCGACGCCATGGGTTTTGACGCTTCGGCCACCGATCCGCTCTACAAACATGTGCCTTTCTATATCTGCAGGAATACCGCGGGCGCGTACGGTATTTATTACGACACCTATGCCGACGGCGTCTTTGACCTGGGCAGGGAATACGACAATTATTACCCTGATTTCAAGTCCTTCAGGTGTGAGGACGATTATCTGGTCTACTATGTTTTCTACGGTGACGTGCCCGGGATCCTCAACGCTTTTTCACGGCTTACGGGCGGAACCTTCCTGCCTCCGAAGTGGTCGCTCAAGTACTGCGGCAGCACGATGGCCTACACCGATGCGGACAACGCGGGCGAGCGGCTCGAGGGGTTCCTTACGCTCTGTGACAAATACGGTATCTCACCCGGCGGTTTCTATATGTCGAGCGGCTATACCCAGATCGGCGAAAAGCGCTACGTTTTCCACTGGAACACGGACAAGATCCCCTCTTCGGAGAGTCTCAGCGCGCTGTACAGGGAGCACGGTGTTGAACTCCTGCCGAATATCAAGCCCTGCTTTCTCGATGATCATCCCATGTATAAGACGATCGCCGAAAAAGGCTGGTTCCTGAAAAATGCCGACGGAACCCCCGCCAGATTCCCTTTCTGGGGCGGCATGGGCAGCTATCTCGATTTCACGAACCGGGATGCCGCCTCGTTCTGGACCGATTGTGTCAGGAGCGCTCTTGTTGACAAAGGCTATTACAGCACCTGGAACGACAACAACGAATACGATGTCACGGACGAATCCGTCATGGCGGACGGTTTCGGGACACCCATCCGCGCAAAGCTCATCAGGCCGCTGTTCTCGTTTCTCATGACCAGAGCCAGCATCGAAGCCGGGAAAGGCATTGCGAACAAAACTGCGGTCACCAGATGCGGCATGACGGGTACTCCCCGTATCGCGTCCACCTGGACCGGCGATAACAGGACCTCGTTTAAGGATTTTCGATACAATCACAAGATGGCAATGACGATGAGCCTGAGCGGCATATACAATTTCGGTCAGGATATCGGCGGTTTTGCAGGGCCTTCGCCGTCAAAGGAGCTGTTCCTCCGCTGGATACAGTACGGTATATTTACCCCGAGATTTGTGCTGCATTCCTGGAATCCCGACGGCAGTTCGAACATGCCCTGGCTCTACCCTGATGAGATCGATACGGTAAAACGGCTCTTTGATCTCAGGGAGGCCCTGATCCCGTATCTTTACACGCAGATGGAGCGTTCCGTAAAAACATACGATCCGGTGATCTATCCCGTATTTTTAAAAGATCCGGATTACGATCCTGAAAGCGACGCGTTTTTCTTCGGAGACGATATCCTTACCTGCCCGATATTCGATGAGGGTGCGGATGAAGTTGAAGTGACGCTGCCCGAAGGGAAGTGGAGGCTCGGAAGTGAACTGCGGGATAATACAGATTCCGCCGCAGTGTACGAGGGCGGTGCGACGGTGAAGATCCGCTGCGGAATAAGAGATCTGCCCGTGTTCTTTGTGAGGGACGGGGCGGAGGTATTTTAGGTTAGTAGAAAAATAACGGATCGCTCCGCTTACTTAAGGTAGTCTTGCCTCGACAACACCTCGGCAAGACCAGGAACAGCTCGCGCTGCCTTGCATTTTGAAAAAGCGCGTTGGACCATCGCTGCTTTTTCAAAACAAATGCAAGGTTAGAATTCAAAAAACCGGAGGCATTTTGCCTCCGGTTTTTTATACGAATTCTATTCCTTAGTACATGCCTCCCATGCCGGCACCGCCTGCGGGTGCTGCGGGAGCGGGCTCCTTGATGGTTGCTACGGCTGCCTCGGTGGTGAGGAAGGTAGCTGCAACGCTGGTAGCGTTCTGGAGTGCCGAACGTGAAACCTTCGCGGGATCGAGGATACCTGCGCGAACCATGTCAACGTATTTCTCGGTCATGGCGTTGAAGCCGATGCCTGCACGTGACTCCTTAACCTTGTTAACGATAACGGCGCCCTCAAGACCTGCGTTGTTAGCGATGATGTTAAGAGGTGCCTCAAGAGCCTTGAGCACGATCTGTGCGCCGGTCTTCTCGTCGCCCTCGAGCTTAGCAACCTTCTTGGCCGCTTCCTTTGCTGCGTGGATATATGTCGATCCGCCGCCTGCGATGATACCCTCTTCAACCGCAGCGCGTGTAGCGTTGAGAGCATCCTCCATGCGGAGCTTCTTTTCCTTCATCTCTGCCTCGGTAGCTGCGCCTACGCGGATAACCGCTACGCCGCCCGCGAGCTTCGCAAGACGCTCCTGGAGCTTCTCGCGGTCGAAATCCGACTTGGTCTCAGCGATCTGGGCACGGATCTGGCTGATACGTGCGGCGATCTCCTTCTTGTCGCCTTCACCGTCAACGATGATGGTGTTCTCCTTCTGAACCTTAACGGACTTAGCGCGGCCGAGCTGTGCCATCGTGGTATCCTTAAGCTCAAGGCCGACCTCCTCGCTGATAACGGTACCGCCTGTAAGGATAGCGATATCCTGGAGCATAGCCTTACGTCTGTCGCCGTAACCGGGTGCCTTAACCGCAACAACGCTGAATACGCCGCGGAGCTTGTTGAGTACCAGGGTCGAAAGAGCTTCACCCTCAACATCCTCAGCGATGATCAGGAGCTTACGTCCCGCCTTCATGATCTCTTCGAGAACAGGAAGGATATCCTGGATATTGCTGATCTTCTTATCGGTGATCAGGATCATGGGATCGTCAAGAACGGCCTCCATCTTATCCATATCGGTAGCCATGTATGCCGAAACATAACCCTTGTCGAACTGCATGCCTTCTACAAGGTCGAGCTCTGTCTGCATGGTCTTTGACTCTTCGATCGTGATAACACCGTCCTTGGAAACCTTCTCCATGGCATCGGCAACCATCTCGCCGACCTGCTCGTCACCGGAAGAAATAGCCGCAACCTTTGCGATCTGATCCTTGCCGTTAACCTTGCTGCTCATCTTGGCGATAGCCGCAACAGCAGCCTCGCTGGCCTTCTGCATACCCTTGCGCAGTACCATGGGGTTGGCGCCTGCTGCCAGGTTCTTAACACCTTCGTTGATCATAGCCTGTGCAAGTACGGTAGCTGTAGTGGTACCGTCGCCGGCTACATCGTTTGTCTTGGTAGCAACTTCCTTAACGATCTGCGCGCCCATGTTCTCGAAGGAATCCTCAAGCTCGATCTCCTTTGCGATGGTAACGCCGTCGTTTGTGATAAGGGGTGTGCCGTAGCTCTTGTCGAGTACTACGTTGCGTCCCTTGGGTCCTAAGGTTACCTTAACGGTATCCGCCAGTTTATTAACGCCTGCGCAGAGAGCCGCTCTTGCTTCCGCGCCGTTTTTGATCTCTTTTGCCATTTTAATGCATCTCCTTAGATATTTTTTTAATATGCTGTTCCCGAAGACAACCCGAAGTTGCTTCGCCGGTCTTATTTCTCAACAACAGCCACGATATCGGACTGCTTAACGATGATAAACTCTTCGTCGCCTAGCTTAACTTCGGTGCCTGCGTACTTCTGGTAGATAACCTTCTCGCCGACCTTAACCTGCATCTTAACTTCCTTACCGTCGATGACTCCGCCGGGACCTACGGCAATAACCTCTGCCTCCTGGGGCTTCTCCTGTGCCTTAGCCGCAAGAATGATGCCTGACTTTGTGGTCTCTTCAGCCTCGAGCTGCTTTAAAACAACCTTGTCTCCTAAAGGTCTCAATTTCATAACTATCGCCTCCGTGTTTTATTATCCGGCTCCGTTATTGCGCCGGCTCTTTAGATTGTTAGCAATCTATCGCTTCGAGTGCTAACTACCAAAACTCATTATACAGACTCTCGCGGAAAAAACAAGACTAAAAATATAAAATATAAATAAAAAGATACCCTGCTTCCGGCAGCACCGGTGCAGGGTACGTATCAGAGTTTTACTTCCGCCGAGTCAAGCTTGAGTATGGTCCTGATCACGGCGTCCTTGGAATTCTTCCAGGGCGCGTCGACATTGCGGTAGTCGAATTTGTCTGTATACCACTCGATATCGTCGCAGACGCGCTTCATGTTTTCTATGAAAAGTCTGTCTATAAGCTTTGTGAACGCCTCAAGGTCACGTCCCGAAAGATATCTCGGAGCAGCCTCGTAGAGCATGCCGTAATGCTCGCAGCAGAAACCCTTGCTGTTCTCAAACTTGCGCCTGAAGCTCTCCTCCTTGCGGTATAAATAAAAGATCGTATCGATGTATCTGTCAAAGGTCCCGTCGATGCGGCTGCAGATATAGCAGCTGTGGCCGAGCTTACGCATATAGGCTCCGACGGCCGATTCCTCGGACTTTCTGAAGAGTCCTCCGGCAGACGTCCTGCCCTTTTTCTGAAGCTTCTCGGTCTCGGCGATCATGGTCTGTGTGTGGGTGTGCAGCATGAGCGCCAGTCCGAGGCGGTTCTGCATCTCGTACATCATCTTGACATGATCTGGACAGAAACCGACCTTATTGGTCTCCATGCGGACATCGTCCTCCATGTATGAGGGACCCATCGTGAACTCAACGGCATTCCTCTCGAGCTGCCTGTACATCACGCATACGGGGCACTCGCATTCGGAATCGAACGCGTCGTTTACCGGGATAGCATATAATTGTTCGTCCATCAGATCTCTCCGTTTACAATGAGCTCTTTGAGATTTCTCGCGAGGTCCTTGATCCTGTTATTTGTCGTGGTATTGGCAAGTATCTTGGACGCCCATCTGAGCGCCTCTTCCTTCTGACCGGTCTTTCCGCAGAGCGCTGCGATCAGGTAAGTGGTTGTCGACTCATCCATGCCGCACATAGGGAAGCTCTCCTTTGAGAATGCGTCCATCAGGCCGTCTCTTGCCTTTGCGAGGCAGTCTTTTTCCTCGGCGAGCAGGTTCTGCTCCTCGACAGCCTTATTGGGCGTGTCCGCGGGAAGGTTCTGTCTCTTGCCCCTGAGCAGCCATGCGATATGCAGGCAGACATAGGCGCGCTCGCTGACCTTTGCGCGCTTGACCACGGTATTGACGAGGGCAAGCTTATATCTGGCGATGGCGTCGTCGTAGCTGTATATTTCAGGCTCTTCACCGAGTCCGGTGAAGTTGGCCGATATCTGCTCCCTGATGAGCTTAACCTGACCCGAAGGCATGGGGCCGAAGGTCTTCATCATCGATGCATAACCGCAGATCGGGCATGATACGACTCCGTATTTGTAAACGTCAACATCCGCGTAAATGCAGCGAAGATCGGGATCTCTCGCGATCAGCTTGGGCATCTTGGCGGTCTTGATGGTCTTGCACTTAAACTCGGTGTCGCATACGGGACACTTCATGGTCTTTGCGAGCAGGAAATCCGCTTCGTTGATCTGAACGGGCTCGTTTTTCTGCGCCTCGGGCTTTTTCTCTTCTTTTGTATCGCCGTACAGATCCAGATCCGCCATCTTTCCGAGACCCATGGACTCCAGTCCGGCCAGTAATTTATTGTCCATTTGCATACCCCTTTTCACGATTCTGTGCCTGAGACATAACCGAATACACGTTCCGGCACATATTAGATGATAGCACAAAAGGGGACGGCATACAAGCCGTCCCTAATTTAATTCTCATAGTAAATATGCTTTTCGATGATGAGATATCTGCGTCCTGTTTCCCTGCAGGAAGCGATGTCGACCGCAAAATACTTTTCGCCGCGGCAGTAGACAAAGCTGTCGGGAACGGCCTTTTTGCCGCACATCACATCCTTCGCCGCCTCAATGCACCCGGTCATGCCGTTGATCTGCCAGGGCTGATAGCTGCCCTCCTCACCGGCCTGCACGGTCTCATAGATCAGGAACGCCCTGTCCATCATCGAGTCGCCGGAGAGCTTTTTCTTGGGTGCCGTGCAGTCGAACTGCCTGCACCATTTAGTGTCATAGATCACGTCTTTGATCGTGTTGACATGACCCCAGTCGGTCGTGCTGTTCATGCGGTTAATTACGATATTTCCGAGCGCGACCCTCGCCTCGTATCCGAGCGGCTCGGTCTCGCAGTAGATAACGCAGGACAGGTATTTTAAGTCTTCCTCCGAATAGTTGTCCGACCATTTTTCGTTCGAGAAAGCGGTCTGTTCCTCTCCCGCAGTCAGCCCCGAAAGCGAGCTTAAAGACAGAGGAGCCGCCTTAGCCGGACGCGCCGCAAAAGACGCGGTAAGACCGAGCGCCAGCATTATAACAGCCGCCGCCCCACGAATGCCCTTTGACAATGATCTCTTTTCGCCGCGTAAATGCATCAGTCCTCCGTATCCTTCGAATAGTAAATATGCTTTTCGATGATCACAAAACTCCATCCGTTCTCCATGCAGGTCTTGCTCTGCGTGGTCAGATGCGAGTTAAAATACTTGAAATCGTCAGGTACCGTCTTCCATCCCGAAAGCGCGGCCTTTGCCGCCTCCTTGCAGGCCGTCATCGCAGTGATCTGCCAGTCCTTGTATTTGTCCGGATCCATGCTGTCGTAAAGCTTGAGTGCCTTTGCCAGCGATCCGTCCTTTACGGGGCTGAACTGATAGCCCCATTTGTGATCGTAGATAACCTCCTCGATCGTGGAGACATAGCCGTATTTGTCCTGATCGTTCATGCGGTTGAGCACGACATTTCCGACCGCGACCTTGGCATCGAAACCCATGCCGTTGGCTTCGGCATAGATAATAGCGGACATCAGACGCAGCTCCGCCTTGGAGAAATTCTTTTTCCACGCGGAATCCTTGTATCCCGCCAGATACTCCTCCTCGGGCAGGTCAAATCCGAGATTCTCGATCGCGGTTTCCTTATCCGCCTCCGAAAAAGCCCCGATATCGAGCGAGCCGAGAGCCGGAGACGCGGCACTTACCTTTACGGTACCGCCTGCGGCCGCAATAAAAAAGGCCGCGCCCAAAAGGGCGCAGACCGCATTTTTAACTATTCTTTCAAACAACATGCCGGACCCCTTTGTAACAAATTTGTAACAATTATAAGGTCACCGGGCACTTTTGTCAATTCCCGCCGTTATTTGCACGCCGTTCGGCCAGCAGCAGATCCACCATTCGTCCGTAGCTCTTAGTCCCGTCTGTCTGCTTGTTTGCCTTAAGATAGGCGTTATTCATGCTCTCGCCGATCTCGGACGCCACGGTGTCCTCGAACTGCTTCCAGTACTCTGAATTGTTGACCATATCCGCGACCATCCCGTCGGAATACAGGGCACGCACATGTCCCCAGCGCTCGGGAGAGTCCGCATACAGCTGATTTGCCGAGTAGGTCAGAGCCAGCATATATCCGGAATACTCGAGATCGGGTTCGCCCGATACCGCGCATGCCAGATAGCCGATGAAATTCGCTTCGTCCTCACGCATGAAACCGCGCAGATGGCTGAGCTCATGGCACATCGTCACGGCCTGCGGATAGTCGGGTATATCGACATTGACATTGGCCTCAACGGTCCAGGGGAAATATACTCCGGTGAAGTTGAACTCGGACATTACCCTCGAAAAGAAAACAGCTTTCGGTTTCGGGAAATACCCCTTCATGACCGGGTACCTGTCGGCGAGCGCGTACATCGCCGAACGGGCCGCCTCCTTTAATTCCTTTTGCGAAAGATATGAGTTGTATACCTCATCCTCCGCAGTCATGCTGCCGTTCTCCACTGCTTTTGCCGCCGCCTTTTCGCGCGCCGCAGTTGCCTTTTCCGCCAGCTCCAGGCAAAGCCCTTCGAGCTCATCGACCGTGGATTTCTGCACCTTCAGTCCCGAAAAAGCCGAGAACTCGTATCTGTAGTAGTTTGTTCCGCAGCCGAGCATATACCAGGAAAAGATAATGCCGAGCAGCACGATCGCGAGTCTTAAGACCTTAAGTCCCTCCACTCCCGTTTTTTTGACGATCATGCGTATGACCGCGGCCGGGATCAGTGCCGCAAAAAAGACCGGAACCGCGATCACGAGCAGTTCGGCCAATGATATCGGTATGAGTCCCGTAAGGAACGCCATAACGTTCGAATATACCCTGTATATGCCGCGCGCGAACACATACTCCGCGGCATTCGGCACAAAGCGCGCCGTTACATACATTGCGGCTCCCGGCAGCCATGCCAGGAGCCACAGATTTTTCTTGGATCTTATGAATTCTTTCATTTCAGTGCATTAAGCTTGTCTGCATTCTTCATCATCTCATTGACGATGCCCTGAACATCCTTGACGATCATCTGATTCTGTTCCGTAGCCTCTGTGGTCGTCTGGGAATGAGCGGTAACCTCCTCGGTTATCGCGGATATGGTCTGAATGCTGTCAACGATCTTCTTGTTGGCTGATTCGAGATTCGATACCGTAGCCGAAAGCTCTCTCGAATCGGTAGTTATCAGGTCTGCGTTCTGAGCGATCTTCTCGAAGCTCTCTGCGGTCAGCTGAGCCGACTCGTTCTGAACGTTGTTGCTCTCAACCAGCGAAAGGATGGCGGAAGCCACATCCTCCATCTCCTTGGTGAGATTGGAGATAAGATTGCTGATCTCCTCGGTAGCGGACTTGGTCTGTGATGCCAGATCCGAGATCGATGAAGCAACAACCGCGAATCCGCGTCCCGCTTCGCCTGCGCGCGCCGCCTCGATCGAAGCGTTCAGCGCGAGCATACTGGTCTGTGAAGCAACCTTCTGGATCATCTGAACGATGGTCTCCATCTGGTCGGTGGAACTCTTGAGTTCTTCAACTTCCTTTACCGCGCCGGTTCCGGCTTCATCCGAAAGCTTTGCCTGGCTGATGAGCTTTTCGATATTGCCTCTGCCTTCGCTGATAGCGTCGGCAGTGTCCTTCGCGTTGATGCCGATATTCTTCGAAGCCTCGGCAACCTTTTCAATCTGAGCCTGTATCTCTTCGGTCTTTACCATCTGGGTCTGTACCGAATTGGCGGTCTCTAAAGTACCGGACTGAACCTCGTTCATCGAAGTCATGGTCTCGGCGCTCGATGCTGAAAGCTGTTCCATCTTGCCGGAAACAACCGCAACCTCGTCGGCCATCATGTCCGAAACCTCGGATATCTGTTTGAGCATGGCGGCGGTTTTCGTGCTCGCTTCATTAACAGCCTTTACCTTCTCTTCGGTCATCTTGACAATAAAGACGTTGGCCATATAGTTAAAGGTTACTACAAGAACCGTAGCCGCTATCTCTATCTCAAGAGCAGCCATCGACTCATTGGTAAACCCGACCCTTGAAGTAAATACAAATGCATGGATGATCGCGATCACCGCAATTCCGATCGAAACAAGCTTCGAAAATGCGAGGTCGATGAACAGCGTAACTACCATCAGCATCGGGAAGGCATAGGTAAATACCATCTGTTCGGGGCTCACGAAACAGTTTACCGTATAGAAAACGGCATATCCTATTCCGACTACATGCTTGATCAAAGTTGTGTCGGGATTGCGTGCATAGAGAATATGCGCCGCTATCATGGGTCCGAGGTCAAGAACCATCAGGAGCAGGAATATGGGTAATGTCTTGCTGCCCTTAACGAGTTCCAGGGTATATGCCGCGAGCAGGATCAGCGTGATCACGGTAAAAAGCTTGCGGCAAAGATTGTTGGCCTTCCGGATGTCTGACATAGATTGTCCTCCTTGTTCACTTTTCAAATTAACAACTCGCCATTCCTATTACCGCTTATTATACAGTATTGTTTCGCTTTTGTAAATATATTTATCGTGTTTTCACAAATTACAAAGTCGAATATTTTTCTTTTTGGGCTCTTATTCCGTAACCTCACTTATTCGAATCCGAAGCCTTCGAATACGGGCCTGCCGGAATACTTACGCGCCGCCGTCTCTCCCCTTACAACGCTGAGCGCGGCCTCTGCCATGGCCTCCTGCTCCACTTCGCCGGGATAAACCTCTATCGGAGCGATATGTCCGCAGCGGTCCTTCACAAAATCAACGATATCGGCAAAGCGTACCAGGCCGCCGGTCAGCAGGATCGCGTCCACTTTTCCGCGAAGGACGGTGCTCATCGCTCCGATAGACTTGCAGAGCTGATAGCACATGGTATTCCAGATAAGAGTCGCGTGTTTGTCGCCCTCTTCGACCATTTTATGTATCGTATCGGAATTCGAGGTTCCGAAATGACTAACAAATCCGCCCGCGCGTGAGAGCATGATGCGAAGGTCGCCTGTAGTATGTCCGGCATCGAGGAAATCGCATACTTCAAGGATCGGTATGCTGCCGAGTCTCGTGGGCGTGAAAGGTCCGTCTCCGCCGGCGCCCTCGGTGCTGTCAACCATTTTGCCGTGTTCATGCGCGGTGATCGTGATCCCGCCGTCGATATGGCAGACGATGAAATTGCAGTCCTCGTACTTTTTGCCAATCTTGGCCGCATGGATCCCCGCAATGCCCTTCTGGTTGAGCACATGGGTCTGCGGTTTGCGGTATATGCCCTTTATTCCGGTGGGTCTCGCGTAATCGCAGAGCTCATCGACATTCGTCGGATTGAGCGTATACATTTTGCCGCCGAATTCGGTGCAGAGCTCATACGCGATCATGACTCCGAGCTTTGCCGGATGATTGCTGCCGCCGACAGCCTTTTTCGTATCGTTGTAGAGTCTCTCGTCGATCTCGGTAACACCCGCGGGCTGCGAATAAGCGCTGCCTCCGCGTCCCACGAACACGTCGATCTCGGAAGGCGAAGTCCCGTGCTCCGCGAGGAAATCAAGTATGACCTTTTTCCTGAATTCGGTCTGGTCGTTTACATGGGGAAATTTGAGCAGTTCGGGAGCGTCATGGAACAGGCTCTCGGTGTACACATTTTTGTCATCCTCGAAAAGACTGATCTTGGTCGAAGTCGATCCGGGATTTATAACAAGTATCTTTACCGGCATATATTCTTTCTCTCCTTTTTCCGGGATGCCGGGGCATCCCTGTTAAACAACCTTACGCTCTGATAACGGCGGTGAGTATGGAATTGTATTTATTCTCGGGCGTATCCGAACGCGAGGTCATGACAACGGGTATGTCGGTTCCGATGATATTGCTCGAGGAAACGGTATTCATCATGTAAATGACAGCCTTCAGCATCAGGTTTCCCGAATCGAGGTCGGGCAGCAGAAGGATATCCGCGCATCCGGCAACCTCGCTCTCAATGCCCTTATGTTTCGCGGATTCGGCCGAGATCGCGTTGTCGAGCGCCAGCGGTCCGTCCACGATGCAGTCCTTTATCTGTCCGCGTCTGCCCGCAACCGCGAGCATTGCGGCGTCGATCGTCGAAGGGATCTTGGGATTGACGATCTCCACGGGTGTGATGACCGCAACCTTCGGAAGCTCACAGCCGAGTGCCTTTACGAACCTGACCGAATTGTTGATGATCCTGATCTTCTCATTATAATCGGGGGCGATCACAACCGCGCAGTCGGTAGCCGTGATCAGCCTGTTGTCATATTCAAAAACGGTAGCCTCGGTGAGCATGCCTTTCTCGGGAAGGAAACCGTAGCTCTTGTCGAGGATCGCGCGGAGATAGTCCCCCGACTGCATCAGGCCCTTCATAGGCATGTCCGCCTTACCGTCCCTGACCCTCTCGCAGACGATCCTGATCGCCTTTAAGGGATCGGGCTCATCGGTGATATCATAATCTCCGGGGTTCTCGCCCATCTCTTTGAGAAGCTCTTTGGTCTTTTCGGCGTCGCCGACCATCTGCGCCTCTATAATGCCGTTCCTCTGCGCGCGGATCACCGCGTCGAGCGCAATGTCATCGGCGCTGGCCGCGAGCGCGAGCTTTACTCTCCTGCCTCTTGCCAGAACAGCTTCCTCAACCTCTTTAAAAGTCTTATACATAAGCAACTCTCCTCTTTTATGCTTTAATCTATTAAAGTATATCGGACTATATTATACGTTACAAAAACCTGATTGTAAACAGAAAACCGCAAGCTGCGCAGCAAAAGGACCGGTCCGGGAATCCTTCTCCGGATACCGGCCGGTCCTTCGCATATTTTCAGCTTTTTGTTTATTCTTCGTGCTTATCTCCGGTTACATAGTCCTTTGTAATATCTGCGGCAAGAGTACTATGCCCCTCAGAAATACCAACCTTTCCTCCGACGGCATCAAAGGTCTTATCTATAGTGAAATTGACAGCACCCTTCTTGGCTCCTTCGCTGCCGGCCTTGAGCGATTCTTCAAGGCTTTTGCCTCTTGTCAGTGAATCGACGGTGGCAGAGAGACCATCACCCGTAACATTGGCGGCTCCTTCTGCGGTAAATCCGACCAGCCCGCCTCCTTTTACACCGGTTCAAAAGTCTAGGACTTTTTTTAGACAAAAATAAGGCTTTGATGGAATGGAAGAAAGCTGGGCTGGATATCATTCAGACAGGAACGGAATCAGATCAGACAGAAGCGGAATCGAAGAAGACATGAGTGGAACCCGTGTAGACAGGCAATGGAACTTTCGCAGACAGTTCCCGGACATATAGCAGACAGCCCAAATAATGGAGCTGTTCCAAGATTCTGAGCCAGAGGGGTTAAAAGCAGCCACCCGAAGGGCTTGTCCTTGACTGGGTTCTCAGCGGGTGCTACACTCCCCGGTCCCGACGGCTGGGTAAGGTGGCGCTGTTCCTGAGTTCATCGCCGTCGGGGTGACTACTCCAAAGCACCCGATGAGGTTCATGTCAAGGATGGCGGAAACTACCGGTATACTTTATTTCCCACGCAAAACATACCGGCATATACATATATCCCGGCTGTATCTCATCAAAAAGGATTGCTGCCCGGAGGGTGAGGGAACCTCGTCGTCCGAATTCCCAGGCCTTTGACCGCCGACAACAATCCTGGTACTATTATAATCCATCCAGTTTCATATGGATAAGCTGATTTCTGTTATTCTTCCCCCAAAATACTCATTACGTCAGTGACATAAAACCATCTATAACAGCTTCAAAAAAGTTCATTCATTTCAAACACATATCCCAACTGCTCATGTTTCCGCCAGGAAAGGGGATCTTTTAATTCCTCGTATTTTTCAGCCGGAAGAGCTACGATAAACTCATGTGCCTTTTTAATCTTTTCTACAATCTCCTTTAGGCGACTTATCTGTATGGCCGCTGTCTCTTTTGATTCCTCCCACTTACAAATGAGCCTGTCCAGAAGGTTCTGATCCCTGCGTATTATCCGCAAAGGATCGATAAGCCGCCTTCCTTCGCGCTTCCTTTCAGCCGCCTCACGACGCCTCTCAGCTTCGTCATCAGCATATCTGCGATGCACCTTCTTCAAATCCCCGTTCGTCATCATCACACTCGCAGGAACGCCGAAATAACTGTCAAGCGGGTAGATTCCGGTAGTGGCATACTGATAGAATTCCGCCGGGGTAAGGGCAGCAAGATCATACTGATAGTGCTCCGTGTTGTAGGCATTGATATAGCCGGATATCAGATTTTTCGCATCATCGAATGTCCGGCACCTTGCCACCATATCCAGTATGGCAGTCTTTAGCCTGCCGAAGAAGCTTTCCATAGGCGCATTGTCCTGTGAGTTTCCACGGGCAGATACAGATTGAACGAAGCCATCATCCTCCAAAAGCTCCTTAAAGGTTGTTGAAAGGTACTGACTTCCCTGATCCGAATGGATGTAAACAGATGCATTGTGTTTTAACTCGTCACCGTGTTCTTCCAACATCCGCTCATAGGCGTTCTTTACAAGATCAGCTGCCATATGCAGTCCGATATCCCAGCCAAGATTTTCTCTCGTGTATCAGCTCCAGTTCACCGTTCTTGTAAACAGGGTATCCTCCACTCTTAAATGATGTTATCAGAGTTTCCAGAAAATCATTTCCGGTCTTATCTATACCAAGATTGTTTTCATCCAAAAGCTGTTGAATGCCCTCCGGATCTCCGCTTCGCCACAACTTATAAAGCTCAATCCGAAAATCTGTCTTTAATACAATTTTCCTCTCGTCAACCTTATACACTCTTGGATTTCGTGAGAGTTCATTTACATCAAGGCGAAACCACATGACTGCACCTCCATGACCGCAAAATAAAAAAGCACCCGGATGACGGGCACCTCAACTGTCATGTTGAAGTCCATCATCTGGGTACCAGCCTATTTGGAACGAACCCGGCCGCCTGAAGCTTTTGCTTACTTGTATTCCTCGCCGTTCATAAACTGCTTGATATTATTTGCCAACTGTCTGTATTTTGTATCATCAACGATCTTCCTCGGTACATAGCTTGAGGAATCTTCATATCTGGGCTTGTCGATACCTGTATGAAGGGTAGCCGATTTCTCCCATTGTTCCTTTCGCCACTTGTAATCAGCGTCATATTCGGCCTGCTGGTCGAGAACCTTCTTTCTCTCTTCAGCGAAATCCTTCAAAAGCTGGTTAGGAATCAACTTTGCACGTTCAGCCATAGCAGCCTTCTCAGCATCCGTATACATCGAGCTCGCAGTCTGGCTGCCATACTTGCCTTCTATGATCTGATCCCGGTTGGTATAATTTGTAAATCTCTTGTTTGCGCCGACAGGTGCTGCCTGTCCTGTAGCACCTGAAACACCTTCGCCGCCTGATGAATTTGCATCCTTGATGCCTGCAGCGAAATCCTTTACAGTATTAATCTTCCAGGAATCTTCATCATGGGTGAGTTCTCCGGCAATAGAAACAGTAGTATCTGTTAACCCTTCCACCGAAGAATCCACTGCAGTCTTAATGCCGGATTCCATAGCGCTTACGGCATTTCCGGTTTCAGCATATGTACCGGCCATCTCTCCTGCAGTCTTTCCGGCAATCTCACCTACAGTATCTCCAAATTCGTCAATTCCGGTAACCTTGCCAACCAGATTGCCGGTGAGATTCTTTGTCACGTCGTTTGTGAGTTCGGAGGCAGTTGTTTTTAGTCCGGCATTTAAGCCATTCTTTATTGCTTCATCAGTATCTCCGGTCTCGCGTAATGTTCGGAACGTCTCCTTAACTGCTTCACCGGCGCCCTTGGTAATACCACCTGCATTATCGGTAAATATATCCAGAGCAGCATCCATGGTATTCAGAGCTGCTCCCTGGGCACCCGCTGCCAAGTCATCCGCGTTCATAGCCAAAGGATTCTTACCGGCAGTAGCCTCGGCAAATCCGGTCCCAGCACCCTTGGCAAGCAGGTAGGTCTCATAAACCATCTGCCCGGGTTCTCCCGCGATCTTTGAGCCGATCTGCAGAGATGTGTCAGAAAACTTAACCGTATCTTCTGCAAGTCCCTGATATGAACCTATATCTGCGTCCTCGTACGTAGCCTGAGCATTTTTTACATAATGGGCATTCTGCTTGTTGATAATACCCTTTCTAAGCTCCCAGACCTTGTTGAAGCGTTCGGGATCACTCGGATCGATACCCAGTTCGCGGAAATAATGTTCAATCTTTAATTCATCACCGATAGCACCGTTTGAAAGCGCCTCACGATAACGTTCCGCATCGAAGTCAAGAGCGGCTTCTTTCGCTGCCTTTGCAAGCTCTGCCCTGACATCATCTACCTGATATTTCAGACCTGTGCGTTCAAGGAAGTCCTCCACTCTGTCTGTGGAATCCATGCCGTTTCTCTTCAGGAAATCTTCAAGAGGCTCTTTGCCGTCCCATGTGCCGTATTTTTCTTCTGCTTCCTTTCTTATGCGGTTTTCTTCATCCTTCGCCGCCTTTTCCTTAGCCGCCTTGGCTTCTTCGGCTCTTTTTTGTGCCTCTTCCCTTTCACGCTCTTCCCGCTGCATTTGCTCATATAATTCCGGATCGTCTTCGGGATGCATCGCATCAGGGTCATTAAGCGCCTGCTGCTTTCTCCACTCTTCGAGCGCTTTACTAGCCTCTTCCGCTTCTTCCTGTCTTTTTTTCTCTTCGTCCGCAAGCTTCTGCTTAAATGCTTCGTACTTGTCTGCTTCTTCCTTTTTCTTCTTTTCCAGGTCGCTTAAGCCATCTTTGTCTGCAGCCTTTTCTTCGTCTTTCTCTTTATCTTTCTCTTCGGATTCAGACTCTTCATCTTCTTGGGCTTCAGGATCCTGCTCAGCGTCTTCTTCCGCACCTTCTTCTGCATCATCCTCCGAAGCCTCTGCTTCAGGCTCGTCCTCATCTTCCGAACTCTCTGCTTCAGTCTCAGATTCACCTTCGGATTCATCCTCAGTCACGTCGGCATTATCCTCGGATTCAGCTTCAGGCTCATTGCCGGCATTGGACCCTTCTGTTTCGGAATCAGTACTGTCACTTTCCCCTGTAGTCTCCGTTTCCGTATCAGTATCCATACCGGAAGCGTCATCTTCCGTGCTTTCAGGCTCCTCAGGTTTTTCTGGCTCCTCAGGTTTTTCTGGCTCCTCGGGTTCTTCAGATTCCTCAGCTTTTTCTGGCTCCTCGGGCTCTTTGGGCTCCTCAGGTTCTTCTGGTTCCTCGGGTTTTTCTGGCTCCTCGGGCTCTTCTGGCTCCTCAGGTTTTTCTGGCTCCTCGGGCTCTTCTGGCTCCTCAGGTTTTTCTGGCGCCTCGGGCTCTTCAGGTTCCTCGGGCTCCTCGGGCTCTTCTGGCTCCTCAGGTTCCTCGGGCTCTTCGGGTTCCTCAGGTTTTTCAGGTTCTTCCGGTTCTTCGGGTTCTTCGGGTTCGTCCGGCCCCGTTTCATCAGGCTCTGACAGCTTATCTCCCCCTTCTCCGCTTTCCGGATCCACTCCGTCGGGCACGTCTTTAAGCAGGGAATTCCCATCTGCATCAGTGCTTAATCCTTCAACAGCAGCTCCGAGAATATCCGCCGCTCCTTCCGCCGACGAACCCAGGATACCGCCTGCTGCACCACCGGCCAGTCCTGCTGCTGTTCCGAGCAGGGATGTAAAAGTACCGACGATCGCCACACCTACCTTGGTGGAAGGCTGATCGAGATAGTTCGGGTTATGAACCAGTTCGTGGCGAATAACACGGTCCATATAGTCCATATCGCCGTCCCTGTCAAAATCCATCAGATCCGGGAAAGGCTGGCCATGCTTATTATAAGAATCGCCGGAATAAGTAAGTCGACCGTGATAAGGAACGTACTCCACAGAATAATCGTCATCATCAGCGATAACCGCAACTGCAGGAAGTGCCATGATCATGACCAACAGCATCGCTGCTGCAACCCCCTTGCCGCCGCTTTTTCCGATCGTCATGGTAAGGATGATACCTGCCGCTATGACAACTATTCCCAAAACCAACATAAGCCAGCGGAAGCGGGCAAAAGTTACGATAAAGCTCAGCGCAAAGCCTGCGCTCATACCGTTCAGCGCTTTTTTGACGGCCTCTTTGGAAGGCGCCTTACCCTTCGAAAGCTTGCCAAGAACAGTGAACACTGCAGAGAACAGAATACCTTTCTGTTTTCCTGCCGCGAGTGCGGCTGTTATCGCGCCCACCACTGCTGACGCGCAGTTTACGGGCGTCGAGGTCACATTGAAGAACCAGCTAAGCAAAAGTCCTGCTCCGCCGCCCAGAATATAAGGTATTACCGCGCCGATCCCTGCCTGCGCTGTGGTTTTCGCTAATGCTTTTCCCATGTCAGCAAAGGGATTCTTTTTCTCGAGAATCGAAAGCACGATCGTATTCACAAGAACAGCGAACATCGCTTTGCCGCAGATTCCTCCTGCCGCGCCAATGATCCCGCCGTATAATCCGCCGTTGGAATAGGTCAGCGTATAGAGAAAGCGCAGGGGTTTCAGGTTCAGTCCAAATCCTGACATGATCGAGAATACGATCCATATCAGCGACATGACAATGCTGGGTATCAGCTTCTTAGGGTGTTTCAGCAATTCTTTGACTTCTTTTACGATCTGAGACCATAGTCCCCCGGTTGCTTTTGCTTCTGCCATATGCGACCTCCTTGTGAATAATAAGTTGTGCCTCCGTTCACATTATACTACACAAATTCGCATTTTAACAGTAGTTTTCAGCAACTTTCTACGCATTTTTGCAATATTTCAAAAACTCATTCCGAATTAGCGCCCATGCTTTTCCCAGAACTCCTCGTCTTTGTCTATCTCCCGTTGTATCAATCTTTCTATACGTTTAGTCCTTTTACAAAGCAAAGGAATATTGGGCAAGGCGGACTTTATCAAGGATCCCTCCCTTACAGGAGCGACGTTTCTAATCCACTCATGCTGCATTCTTTCGTTAGCGTCCTTGCGTGCGCTTTCAGGTATCGAAGAATATTTGAAGCATTCAACCGGCAGTTTTGTGTATCCAAAGATATCCGTTTCAACAACCCATACTTCGCTCTCTCCTCCGTTCATCTTGTGTTGCCTGCAATAATCCCAAGGGAAGGACAAGCATTCATTGTACATAATTACCTGCTCCACCGATACCTCCCGGTATAGCGACATCCAGCTTCCATAACAATTATAAATGCCATCGTGCGCATATGAAGATAGAATATTTACCGGGAATTCTATCATCTTTTCCCCTTTTAGTATCTGCGGAACGATCTCTTCAGTCTCAAAGCTTCGAAGTGACCTGTTAACTTTCACTTTCCCATCAACAACTTTGTCACTGTTCTTCAGCTCATTCTGGGTAAACTCATAAAGATCACAGAACTCTTTGTATGCACCCTTAAACTCTTCTTCGGAAAGATTCCCGAACTTTCTCTGGAATCCAAATAACGAACCTTTTAAATAATGCGGCTCAAACCCAGGTATTCTGTGGATCCCGAATCTCCTCGCGGCAAAATACTCTATCAGAGCTCTTCCGTAATCACCCGTATCAGTATTCAGATACCCGTTTATGTGATAACATTCGAGATCTCCAAAAATAGCCGCATAAAGCAAAGGGCTTTTAATTTCGAACTCTTTCATCAGCGTTCTCCTATCTCAAATATGTCGCATAAGTCTCCATTTCACATCCGGCCACGCTTCTTGATACAGATGCGGATACCGGCGTAAGGTCCCCAAATATCATGCTTAAAAATGACCGCCCAAGAGACTTTGATGCGGGCGTCACACATACCTTTATCTCGTCACCGACCTCCATGAGATATGCCCCGTACTGTTCCATCTCATTTATGATCGTAGTCGTGTACGTCTCTTCTTCATAATCCATTACATTGCCTGTAAAAATACCGCCTACATACTCTGGCTCATGGATCAGCTGCGTATGGACAATCTCGATATCATAAGTACCGCCGTTTGAATTAAGCTTTTTGACGAAGGCATGGTAACGTTTGGCATCGATATAGCCTTTGTTCGATACTGTTTCAGCAAATTCTTCGGTAATTGCTTCCATGTTCTGCTGTGTAAGTTTATCAAACTGATAGGACTCCCATACTTTGGGAACGATAAAAAGCACTACTGCCAGTATGAAGATATCAAATATGAATCCGATCACATCCCTACTCACAGCAGCACCTCCTTCGCCTTATTATAGGTGTTCTTAGCACTGATCCAGTCTCCCGGATAAAGTGCCTTTTTCGTTTCTGTCTCGAATATCTCTCCTGCTGGAATATCCTTAAGAAAAGCCATCATCAGGGCAAACCTTGCCCCGCCACGGTCCTTTATGCGTGTGTGGCTTAACTTCCCACGGCTTATCATATCGAGTATGCAGTCCTCGATATTGATATCCTCAATGAAGATTCCTGCCTCTGCGCCTTTCTTCAGGTCAAGAAGCGCTTCCCTGGCGGCATCAGCAAACGGATCTACTTCTAAAGTCCTGAAATATGAGTAAAGCTTCAGTTCTTTCTTTAATGCGCTTTCCTCATCACCCTCACATCTGAAAAGCTCTGCCGGCATTTCCAAAAACGATCTGCCTAAAAAGTTAAGGAATCCGATCTCCATGATCTTGTTATAGCATACTGCAAGACGGGGATCCCTTTGAATTTCCAGATATGTGCGTCCGTCAGAAAAAGGGCTTTTCGAAAAAAGGTTTACCGCAGCTCCCGCCAAGCATATAAGACTCAGTGCCAGCAGGCTGATCAAAACATATCCGTCAGAAAGGATTTTCTGATAATCCCCGTTGCATAGCAGAAGTCTTATACAGAGAATGGCAAAGCATACCATCCCAACTATTGTCTCCGAAACTATCCCGCCGATAATAATGCCTTTTGCATTTGAGAGCTTCTTAACCGTAGGCCCCATGTATCTCGGCTTCATCACGCACTGACCTCTCGGCTCGCCCTTATGGAACCTGATCTGTACCTTCCCATCCCTCTTTTCAATATATAACCCGAGGATCCCGAAAAACATGAAACGATATCCGCAGAAATAGCCCGCGATCAGGTGCCCGAGCTCATGGATTATCAGCTCCAAGAGCATCGAAACGATGACCGCAGGTATGATGAAAAGAATAAGGCAAGTCAGTTCATCAAACATCAGTATCCGTTATACTCCACGTAAGATATATTCCCGTCAGTGTCAAAATGCAGTGATTGCCGGTAGTGAGAAAAAACAGGAAATGCATAGTTCGAGATCAGCGCCGGGGTGTAGGTGTCGGCACTTATCGCCGTTCCGTCTATCACGATATCGTTCTGAAGGCGGGTGGATAAGAGCACGATCAGGTCCGAGTAAGTCACTTCATCGGGAGTAACGACAGGATCCGCAGCTGACTCATACGCAAGGTCTGCATCCCCTGCGCCCCCGCTTGCGACCACTTTTGCAAGATTGGTAAGCCTTCTCGTTCCGGCAATAACAAGGATAACCGCGATAGCTAAAAGTACAACACCGAGAGCCTGTTCGAGTACGGTTTCTATTGAACTCATATCCGCAGCACCCCCTTACCGTCCTATCACGGCACCGGCCGTGAAGACTGTTCTTCTGATCCTGGTCGTGATGAAGAGATCCGAGAGCCGCTCCGAAGCGCTCTTTCCGCGCCTTGTTGCCGTGATCGTAAAAGTATCGCCTTCAGAAAGGGGTATCGCACCTGAGCTTTCGAGCCGTTCCAAGATACCGGAGCTGTAGACCATATCATGTATCTGCGTGGCTTCTCCCATGCCTCCCTCATCATCCGCGACTTTGGCAAATCCGACGCTCACATCGAGGTCAAATCCCATGCCGGATTGCGCAAGGTACGAGGAAAGCTCCGTATAGTCCTTCTTCGTCAGCTCCTTGTTTAAGCGCACCCTTCCGCATATCTCCGACAATTTCATATCAACGCTGTTCTCTATCGACTGAAGCGTCGAAGAGGCATATGCGCGCACGGAAAGAAAGAGGATAAAGATTATCGCTATCCCCGCAGCGGCATACCTGCCTATATCGGCAGAAGACCTGTTCCTTCTCTTCATCGCATTTGCCTCTCTCAAACCAACAGCCCCGTCTCTTTTTTATAGTCGGGGCCAATACTCTTTTAATTACGTGATCTTTACTTCTGGGTGAAGGTGATGCCGGTTACTTCGCCGTTGGTATTCGCCGATACAGTTGACGAGAACATGGCCGCCTCATTCACGTGATCGTTATCGGAAACTCCGGGATCGGTGTAAGCACCCGTATAAGCCTTACCGGTCGCATTTGCCTTTGTCTTTACCGTTACGGTGATCGTTGAAGAAGCATACTTGTTGATGGCATTGATTACTTCGCTGCCCTGTACGGTATTTGCCGACGATATCTCTTTATCGATCTCATCAAGAGACATTTCAGGTAAATCGGCTGCTTCTGCACGCAGGGCATTAAAGGCATTCATAAAGTCTTCCCTTACAACCGGCTCAGGTAGTACCGCTTCAAACGGAAGCCCCCTTACCTGCTTGCTGCGCTTCATAAACATGCGGAACGCAGTAGGGAGATCCATTCCAAGCTGTTCATATATTTCAGTAACTTCCTGTTTCAAGGCTTTATCTGCTCTAAACTGAATAAGAACCTGCTCTGCCATATTAATTCCTCTAATATAATCTGTGACCGGTATTCCCCGCGGCTATTGTATATTTCGCACTAATTATCGTATTATTTTGTCTCCGTTTTGGTGAAGATGTAAAAATTCTCCCTCTCACTGGTAAAGGATTTACATTTACTTAATCGTAATAGTAACCTAAAATTTAATTGCTCGGGCGGACGTTTTAGTCGTACGCGGGGCAAAAACTGAATAATAGTTTTTATCAAAAGGAGGAGTAGTATTTATGAAGAAAATGCTCGCTTTACTGCTCGTAGTGGCTATGGTACTTTCACTCGCAGCATGTAAAAAGACCGAGGAGCCCGCTAACAACGGCTCAAGCAACAACACCAGCAACACCTCAACCGACACCGGTAAGACAGACAACAAGACAGACACCGGCAAGACCGATGCCAAGACTGACAACAACACCTCTACCGAGGAAAAGACCACCATCACAATGTGGTGTATCGCTACCGAGTCCGACTCGAACCACAACGCTTATGTAAAGGCTATCGAGGAAGTTACAGCCAAGTATCCCAACGTTGATTTCCAGTGGGAAGCAATCGAGAACGAGACCTACAAGACCAAGATTGCGGCAGCTATGGCAGCTAACGAGACACCCGATATCTTCTTCACATGGTCATGCGCATACCTCGGTGATTTCGTAAACCAGGGCAAGGTATACTGCCTTGACGATACTCTTGCTAAGTACAGCAGTGAGCTTCCCGAGAGCATGCTCGGCAACACCACTTACGGCGGCAAGCACTACGGCGTTCCCACAACCATGAACATCGTTGCTCTTTTCGCCAACATGGATCTCCTTAAGCAGGCAGGCTGGGACAAGGTTCCGGAGAACTACGACGAGCTCATCAAGTGCTGTGACGATCTTCTTGCAGCAGGCATCATTCCTTTCGGCTGCGCAGGCGGCGAGACATGGTGCGTTACCGAGTATCTTGAGCCCATCATCCAGAAGACCATCGGTTCCGATGCTCTTAACGATATCTTCGTTAACGGCGCTACCTATGACAATGCAGAAGTTGCCAAGGCAGTTGACACCTTCCAGATGATGATCGACAAGGGTTACTTCGATCCCGCAGGTGCTTCCCTTCCCAACGACGATGTTAAGCAGAACTTCATCGACGGCAGAACCGCTTTCTATCAGAACGGTACATGGAACTGCGCAGACTTCTCAAAGGCGAACGACGGCACATTCCTTCCCAAGGTTAAGGTTACTGAGTTCCCTGTGATCGATTCCTCGAAGTCGAAGCTTGGTCAGCTCATCGGCGGACCTTCGGATACTCTTGCAGTTTCCGCTTCGTCTCCCAACGCAGCTCTTGCAGCTGAGTTCGCAGCAGAGCTCGGCAAGGCTATCTGCCACTATGGTTACCTCGACGGCTGCGGCCTTCCCGCTTGGACTCCTTTCTATGACACCAGCGAGATCAACCCTCTTACCGTTGCGGTTTCTGAGATCTGCAAGAACGCTGACAGCTACGTTCTCTTCGGTGATACCGCACAGAGCGCAGTTGACAAGGAGCCTTACCTTAACGCAGTTGCTAAGGTTTACGGCAAGGAACTTGACGGCGCAGGCTTCATCGCTGAGTTAAAGAGCTCTATCAGATAATCTCAGTTTTCGGACTGAATAAGCTTTAAATGACAAACGGCCTTTCCCGTGTCTCCCAAAAGGGATGGGAGAGGCCGTTTTTTTGTTAAAACCACACTTCTTACTCATTAGAAGGAAAACACCATGCGTAGAAAAAACCAAACCCTTACCGTTATACTTTTTCTGCTTCCGGCTCTCGCGCTCTTCATCGGCGTCCTGATCTACCCGATCATAAGCTCGGTTCACCACAGCTTTTTCGAGTACAGGACCTTTGACGATGCCGGCGCATTTGTCGGATTCCAAAACTACATCGATCTGTTCAACGATCATTACAGATTCGGCAAAGCCGTATTAAACGCGCTGATACTGGCAGCGCTCTCCGTATTTATCCAGCTGCCCCTTTCGCTGGGCCTCGCACTCATGCTGGGTAAAGGAATTAAAGGCGAAAGATTCTATCTCTCGGTATACTTTATGCCCGTGCTCATTTCCGCGGTCGTTATCGGTATGCTGTGGGAAAAAATATACAATCCCATTTACGGTATCATCACCAAGGCTTTCGAGTTCTTCAACCTGTCGGGTCTTCCCACCGAAGGACTGCTGGCCAACAAGAAAACGGCTCTGCTCGCGGTATTCATACCGACGATCTGGCAGTTCGTCGGCTATCACATGCTCCTCATGTACGCCGGAGTCAAGGGTGTATCTCCCGAGCTTCGCGAAGCCGCAAAGCTTGACGGCGCTACCGACGGACAGGTAAACCGTTACGTTGTCATTCCTTCGATCAAGAATGTCATCAAGGTCAGCATAATTTTCGCGATCACCGGATCCTTAAAGAGCTACGATCTGATCAAAGTCTTCGCGAAAGACGCGCGAAACCTGCCATACGAAGTACCAAGTCTGCTTCTTGTCCGTTACGTATTCGGAAACTACGGAGGCATAGCGAGCGCGATCGCCGTTATGATGATCATAATGTGCTTCTTCTTCGCGATCCTCATAAACAGGTTATTCAAGGAGAGAAATCCATATGGCAAGAGATAATATAACAACTTTCAATCCGGAATTATATACGGTAAAGAAAACGAACAAGTTCGTGAAAGCGCTGATATATGT
>JAEEXY010000047.1 GCA_016288005.1 Lachnospiraceae bacterium | reverse complement strand
AAGGAGGACATAGATAATGACAACTTTTCTTGATGCACAGGCAGCGGCAGGCTCATCCATCTGGATGCTCGTGGGCTACGTCGTAATCATCGGTCTGCTCTTTTACTTCATGGCGATCCGCCCTCAGAAGAAGCAGCAGAAGCAGATGGACGCGCTGATCTCTTCACTTGAGGTAGGCGACAGCGTACTCACTACGGGCGGTTTCTACGGCGTAGTCATCGACGTTATGGATGAGGTTATCGTTGTGGAGTTCGGCAATAACAAGAACTGCCGCATCCCCATGAAGAAGACTGCTGTTGTAGAGGTTGAGAAGCCCAATAAGGAAAGCTCTTCCGAGAATTAAAAGTGTTACGGTAATACCCTACAAATGCCACTTTTGTGACATAGTCAAACGGTAGAATGTTGTCAGGATGTGACGCATGGATTTTCTACCGGAGGATATTATCATGATCAACGCGAGGTTTTTCAGACGAGTTGGTTTAATACTCTTCTTCGGGTTATGTATAGCCATGCTAAGCAAGGTTGCTCCCGTTTCGGCGGGAAATCCGAACGAGCCCAAGCTCAACGTTGACTCGGTTTCAATCGTATTGAACGAGACCTACAGACTGAGAGTTTACAATCTGACAGAGGACCAGACGGTTACTTATCGTTCTTCGAACCCTTCGATCGCTGCTGTTACCAACACCGGTCGTGTAACCGGCGTATCGTGCGGCAACGTAGTTATTACCGCCACAGTCAGAGACGGACGTTCAGTGGTCGCAACTTTGCGATGCGAGGTTCTTATAGGACCCGCAGCTGTAAGTATTAAACTCACCAAGACGTCGATCGTTCTTCAGGTCGGCAGGAGTAAGCTGCTCAGAACTGTTATTTATCCGCTCAACACCGTCGAGGAGGCAAAGTTTTATTCAACTGAAGCCGAAGTTGCGAAGGTATCGTCAGCGGGTCGTGTTCGTGCGGCTTCAGAGGGTGTGACTGAGGTCTATGCCCTGCTCCTGAACGGAACATATGATATCTGCGAGGTAACTGTCCTCAATGAGGAGAATTACCAGAAGTATCGTCAGGGCGCATCACTTGAAGATCTCCTGAACCAGGGCGAAGAGGAAGAAGAGAATGGCGAGTCGGAAGTGACTGAGCCTGAACCTACCGCTACTCCTGTTCCTGCAGAGACGGAGAGTAAGGACGCACAGACTACCGGCGGAAGCGACTTAGTGTCTGAATGAGAAAGAACTTAGCAGAATGCCTCGGAATTAAATCCGGGGCATTCGTTCGTTAAGAAGAACCGTTTTTTATCATCGAAAGAAAGGAACGAAGTAAAATGGCATATATTCTTGTTGCTGATGACAATACCGATATTACCGATGTTCTTTCCGCATATATTAAAAAAGAAGGCCACGATCCCGTTATCGCGGGCGACGGCATAGAGGCCATGGAGCGCTTCAGGGAGTATAATCCCGCATGCGTCCTGCTCGATGTCATGATGCCCAGAGAGGACGGCTACGAGGTGCTGCGCAAGATCCGTGCATGTTCGAACGTACCGGTTATCATGATCACGGCCAGGGGCGAGGATTTCGAGCGCATCATGGGTCTCGACATAGGCGCTGACGACTATATCGTGAAGCCTTTCAGTCCCAGCGAGGTAATGGCGAGAGTCCGTGCGGTAATGAGGCGCATGAACATGGCAGAGAACGCCGGCGGCGCTTCGGACAACAAGCTCGTGATCAAGGACCTCACGATCAATCTCGATGAGTATTCGCTCTATATAGGCAAGGAAAAGATCAATCTCACCAAAAAAGAGATCGAGACCATGTGGACCCTTGCCAAGAACCCTAACAAGGTATTTACCCGCGACAACCTGCTCGACAGTCTCTGGGGCTATGACTACTACGGAGACAGCAGGACCGTGGATTCACATATCAAGCGCCTTCGCGCAAAGATCGACGCCGTGGAGCATCCCGGCTGGAAGATCACGACGATCTGGGGAGTAGGTTATAAATTCGAGGTAGAATGAGCGTGCTGAAGAAGATCAAACGTCGTTTCAATACCATATTCTTCCGGGTATTCGGGGCATTTGCGGTCCTGATACTCATTTTTGCCGTGCTCCTCGGTACCATATTCATCAGTATCTACCGTTCCACCACTGAGGATTACAACCGTCAGGCGCTCGCGAGAGTCGCGGAAAATGTAGCAGTCAGGTTCAGGAATTTCGTGCTGGACGGCGATACGGAGGAGTATCTTGATTATTTCTCGTCGTTTGCCGAGTTTGAGGACGCCGAGGTCTGGAGTTTTTCGAATCCGAATGCCTCGTCCCCGATGGACAAACGTTTCGAGAGCTCGACACCGCAGGCGATCGGCGAGCAGAGGAATTTCAGGCGGATGCTCGACGAAGCCTTTGACGGGAAGTCAGACATCGATACATTTTACAGCGAGATACATAAATCGACCGCGATGGTCGCCTCGGTCCCTATCCTCGGAGAGGACCGTGAGGTCTGCGGCGCGATCCTCATGATCCGGTCCATGAAGGAAATGGACGAGACCATCAGCAGGAGTATCTCGATGATCATTTTCAGCTCATTGCTGGCGCTCGCGCTGTCAGCGCTGATCGCGACCTGGATGGCGAAGCTGATCACCGATCCGATCAAGAACATGCAGGTAATGGCCCGCGAGATGACCGAGGGCAATTATGAGTGCAAGACCGGCATCGACCGAAAGGATGAGATCGGCGACATGGCCCGCAGCATCGATATGCTTTCGGACCGTCTGAAGGAAAACGAGGTCGAGCGCAAGAATCTCGAGCAGATGCGTCTCGATTTTTTCGCCAATGTCTCGCATGAGCTGAGGACGCCCATCGCCGTGGTAAGAGCCACGACCGAGTGCCTGGCCGACGGTGTGGTCACCGAGCAGTCTCAGGTCAGCGATTATCACGAGAGGATACTGCGCGAATGCAAGTCCATGGAGCGCCTGGTGGCGGATCTGCTGATCCTCTCGAAGATGCAGAATCCTAACTTCAAGATCGAAAAGGAACCTGTTAATCTGGTCCATATCTTCGACGAGCTCGTGCGCAGCGCGGCTGCGATCAGCCAGGAGAAGAATATCGAGATAGTCATGAACAGGGACAAGGACGTGTACATGATGATGGGCGATTACGACCGTCTGCGCCAGATGTTCATGGTCATATTCGACAACGCGGTCAAGTTCTCGGGCGAGAACTCAAAGATCTACGTCACGCTGAAGTCCGGCGAGGACGGAAGCCCTATGACCGTCAGCATCAGGGACGAGGGCATCGGTATCTCGAAGGAGGAGCTGCCGTTCATTTTCGACAAGTTCTACAAGTCAAAGCTCAGGATGAACGCGAAGGGCACAGGTCTGGGACTGGCCATCGCGAAGAATATAGCGATCAAGCATGACGGCGAGATCAAGGTCGAGAGCGAGCCCGGAAAGGGAACCGAGTTCATCTTTAGTTTTCATGAAATTTCGGAAGAAGAATATATGTTATCAGAAAGTTGAGGAAGATAATCTCAAATTTTTAGAAAATATACTTGCATTTTTCCTCCGAATAGGTTATAATGTACTCACAACAAAACCTCCTGAGGTGTTCGATCATCCTGTATTTTTGAACCTACATCACTTTAAACGGAACTCCAATATCTTTGAGCCTATGTCAGGCCTCCTTAATTGTCAGTGGAAGGCAGAAGCTCATTTGAGGGCATCCACCTAGCAATTGCTAGGAGTCAAAAAACAGGAACCGGCACTTTGGGTACACATTTTTAAAGGCTGCATGCAGCAGCGTCGAGCGGCTGGCCCGAAACGGGGGTCAGCCGCTTCTGTATTCTTTCATTATTCTTTTTTAACTCTTTGTTTCTTTTTTATTTCCCCAAAATGTGATATATTAATCATTACAAACCAAAGAGGAGCGTAGCCATATGAAGGACGGATTTGTCAAGGTTGCGGCGGTCACGCCGGTCATCAGGCTCGGCGACTGCATCTATAACGCGGACGAGATCATCAGGCTCATCAAAGAGGCCGAGGAGCGAAGGATAAAGGTAGTATGTTTTCCGGAGCTCTGTCTTACCGGCTATACCTGCGGCGACCTGTTCCTGCAGGATGTGCTGCTGACGAGCGCGAGGAGCGAGCTGGTCAGGATCGCGCGGGCGACTGAGGGGCTCGGTGTTTTTGCGGTGGTTTCGCTTCCTCTCCAGGTCAACTCAAAGCTCTATATCTGTGCGGTCGCCATGCAGAACGGCAGGATACTCGGCGCGGTGCCGAAGCATTTCCTTCCCGCATACGGAGAGTACTACGAGTCCAGGCATTTCCAGCAGGGAGCCTGGGACGTGAAATATATAGATATCGGCGGGCAGAGCGTGCCTTTTGGCATGAAGCTCCTGTTCGACAATACCGAGATGCCCGAGCTGTCGATCGCGATCGAGATCTGTGAGGATCTATGGATGCCCCAGCCTCCGAGCGGTTCGCATGTACTGGCGGGCGCGACGCTGGTGCTCAATCCTTCCGCGAGCGATGAGCTGGCGGGCAAGCGCGCCTACAGGCGCGGCCTGGTAAGCAACCAGAGCGCCAGACTCGTATGCGGCTATCTGTACGCGGACGCCGGTGAGGGTGAGTCGACCACGGACCTGAGTTTCTCGGGACATAACCTGATCGCGGAGAACGGCACTCTGCTGGCACAGTCGGAGCTTTTCTCAAACGGCATGACCGTTTCGGAGATAGATATCAACAAGCTGGTCAACGAGAGGCGCAGGATGACCTCCTACGCGTCGGGCGATGAGGGCTACGTGCATGTTCCTTTCTCGTTCGGCAGCACCGAAACCGCAGAGCTTACCAGACATTATCCGAAGAACCCCTTCATCCCCGAGGACGAGGGCGAGAGGGTCGCGGCGCTGAGACAGATCATCGCCATACAGGCTCACAGCCTTATGTCGAGGCTTAAGTGCATCGGCTGCAGGCAGGCTGTTCTCGGACTTTCGGGCGGACTTGATTCCACGCTTGCGCTGCTGGTAACGGTTGAGGCATTTAAGGGACTCGGCATCGATACTCACGGCATTACCGCAGTTACGATGCCATGCTTCGGCACATCAAAGAGAACCTATGCCAACGCGCTGATACTGGCCGAGGAGCTCGGCGTGGAGCTGATCGAGATCAATATCAAAGAGGCTGTTTTAAGGCATTTTGAGGATATCGGCCAGGATCCCGAAGTACACGATGTGACCTTCGAGAACGCGCAGGCCAGAGAGCGTACGCAGATACTGATGGATCTGGCCAACAAAAACAACGGCATAGTCATCGGAACCGGCGACCTTTCGGAGCTGGCGCTCGGTTTTGCCACCTACAACGGCGACCATATGTCGATGTACGGAGTAAACGCATCCGTACCCAAGACCCTTGTGCGCGAGCTTGTGCGCTATATTGCGGTCAATTCCAAGAGCCAGAGGCTCTGCGATACTTTGCTCGACGTGCTCGATACCCCGGTATCGCCCGAACTGCTCCCCGCCACCGCGGAGGGTGTTACGAGCCAGATAACCGAGGATATCGTAGGGCCTTACGAGCTGCATGATTTCTTCCTGTTCTACATGCTCCGCTACGGCTTCAGGCCGGCCAAGATCTACAGGCTGGCGAAGTACGTATTCGACGGCGATTACGATGACGCGACGCTGCTCAAATGGCTGAAGAGCTTTTACCGCAGGTTCTTTGCGCAGCAGTTCAAGCGCTCGTGCCTGCCCGACGGTCCGAAGGTCGGCTCGGTCGCGCTCTCGCCGCGCGGTGACTGGAGGATGCCCAGCGATATCAAGGCCACGGCCTGGTTAAAGGAGCTGGATGAGCTGTGATCTGCCCGAATGCCGGATAACGGACGGCGGGTTAAGAGAGGCATCCGTAGCCTGAGGCTAAATTCAAACGGATGCCGTATAGATAAATCAAATGGACGAGAATAACAACAAACAGGGCGGCAATGACAATAACGGTCGAAAGCCGCAGAACGTCAGGATATTCATCATCTGCCTGATCGCTGCGATACTGGCCATGCTCTTTTTCAAATATCTGACCGAGCAGGTACAGTCGGCAAAGGTTGAGGAGATAACCTACGATGAGTTCCTGAAGATGCTGGAAAAGGGCGAGGTTGAAAGTGTGGTCATCGAGAACCAGAGGATCATGATCACGCCTAAGACGCAGACCTCGTTTTACGGACTTACATATTACACGGGCATCGTGGACGATCCCGAGCTGACGCAGAGACTGTACGATTCGGGCGTCAAGTTCAACGCGCAGGTCATCGACAAGAGCTCAACCATCGTCGATATCCTGCTGGTCTACGTGCTGCCGTTCGTGCTGATCTACGTGCTGATGTATTTCTTCCTGCGCATGCTCTCGAAGAGCAGCGGCGGAGTCATGGGCGTCGGCAAATCGAACGCGAAGATCTACGTGGAAAAGGAGACCGGCGTTACGTTTAAGGACGTGGCCGGACAGGACGAGGCAAAGGAGTCGATCAGCGAGCTGGTTGATTTCCTGCACAATCCCGGCAAATACCAGAAGATCGGCGCGAAGCTCCCCAAGGGCGCGCTGCTCGTTGGCCCTCCCGGAACCGGTAAGACACTTCTGGCCAAGGCTGTCGCGGGCGAGGCGCATGTGCCTTTCTTCTCACTCGCGGGTTCTGATTTCGTTGAGATGTTCGTCGGCGTCGGAGCGTCGCGCGTAAGAGACCTCTTCAAGCAGGCACAGCAGCAGGCTCCCTGCATCGTATTCATCGATGAGATCGATGCGATCGGAAAGAGCCGTGACACGCAGTACGGCGGAGGCAACGACGAGCGCGAGCAGACGCTCAACCAGCTGCTTGCCGAGATGGACGGTTTTGACACGAGCAAGGGTATCGTTATCCTTGCGGCCACCAACCGTCCCGAGGTGCTCGATAAGGCACTGCTGCGTCCCGGACGTTTTGACCGCAGGATAATCGTTGACAAGCCCGATCTGAAGGGCAGGGTAGAGGTCCTCAAGGTTCACGCGAAGAATGTGTTCATGGACGATTCGGTCGATCTCGAGGAGATAGGACTCGCGACATCCGGTGCCGTGGGCTCTGATCTGGCCAATATCATAAACGAGGCCGCGATCCTCGCTGTAAAGCAGGGACGTACCTCCGTATCTCAGGCTGACCTGATGGAGTCGGTTGAGGTAGTCATCGCAGGTAAGGAGAAAAAGGACAGGATATTGGGACCCGAGGAAAAGCGTATCGTTGCTTACCACGAGACGGGTCACGCCCTGATCACCGCGCTCGAGAAACACGCCGAGCCCGTACAGAAGATCACGATCGTGCCCAGGACCATGGGGTCTTTAGGTTATGTGATGCAGGTGCCCGAGGAGGAAAAATACCTGATGAGCGAGGCGGAGCTCCGTGCCCGTCTGGTCACGCTCTACGGCGGACGTGCTGCAGAGGAGCTGGTATTTGACTCGATCACGACAGGCGCCTCGAACGATATCGAGAAAGCTACGGCCATCGCCAGAGCCATGGTAACGCAGTACGGCATGTCAAAGAAGTTCGGAGCTATCGGGCTCGAGTCGATCGAGAGCAAGTATCTCGACGGCAGACCCGTCATGAACTGCGGACAGGAGACCGCGAGCGACATAGACCGTGAGGTCATGGACCTGCTCAGGAGCTGCTACGATAAGGCAAAGGAGCTGCTTGGCGCGAACCGTGATATCCTCGATAAGATCGCGGAATATCTGGCCGAGAATGAGACGATCACGGGCAAGCAGTTCATGGAGCTCTATGATAAAGTGCTCGCGGAGCGCAGTGGAGAGTCTGTACCCGAGGCATCCGAAGAATCAGCATCCGGCGAAGCGACGGCCGTGACGCCGGAAAATACTTAAGACCGCGCATACAGAGGTTTAAGCGGTCCGAAAGGAAAACATGAGAACCGAAGAGTTTAAAATGGAGAGGCCGGGGCAGGCCGAGATCGGTAAGGAATATGAGGTCATCGAAAAGAGCACCGAGGCGTTTTATTACTACATCCTGATGCCTGCCATAGCCATGTCCGGCAACTATTCACTCGGAGAGAGGATCAGATCGACAAAGGGCATCGTAAGAGATATCCGCGAGGACGCGAGAGGCTACTTTGTATATGTCGAGTTCAATGAATGATGTCTGACCGGCTGTGAACAGTATCGGTGACAAGAAGGAATTATGTTCGATCTTGAAGAAGAATTAAAAAAGCTTCCCGACAAACCGGGAGTATATATCATGCATGACGCGGCCGACGCCATAATCTACGTCGGTAAGGCGGTCAGCCTTAAAAACCGCGTCAGGCAGTATTTTCAGAAGCGCGTGCGCTCGCCCAAGATAGAGAGGATGATCTCACTGATCGACCACTTCGAGTATATTGTGGTCGGCTCCGAGATGGAGGCGCTTGTACTGGAATGCAATCTCATCAAAGAGAACCGTCCAAAGTACAACACCATGCTCATGGATGACAAGACCTATCCGTTCATCAAGGTCACTGTCAAAGAGGCGTTCCCGCGCGTTTTTCTTACGCGCAAACATGTAAACGACGGAGCGCGCTACTTCGGGCCTTATACGAATGTCGAGGCAGCGAGGAACACTCTCGAGATGCTGAACGGCCTGTATCATACGCGCAAATGCCGAAAGGCGGTTCCCGACGGAGGAATCCCGGGTGAGAGGGCATGCCTGTACCATCACATGAAGCAGTGCGACGCTCCCTGCATCGGCGCGATATCATCGGAGGAGTACAGGCGCTCCATCGACAAGATTGTGGAGTTCCTCGACGGCAATTCGGGCCCCATAGTTAAGGAACTCGAGGGCAAGATGAAAGAAGCCGCGGCCGCGATGGAGTTTGAAAAGGCTGCGGAATACAGGGACCTGATCAGCGATATAAAGCGCATCAACCAGGTTCAGCGAGTTACCAGCGAGGACGAGGGCAACAGGGATGTAGTCGGCCTGGCTGTGGCCGGGGAAGAGGCGGTCGTGCAGGTGTTCTTCATCCGCGGCGGAAAGCTCGTCGGAAAAGAGCATTATTACATGAACGATATAGGCAGCGAGAAGCGCGCCGACATCCTGAACGAGTTCGTAAAACAGTACTATTCCGGCACTCCTTCGATACCGAAGGAGATACTGCTGGCGGAGGAGATCCCCGAGGCGGAGCTCATCGGCTCGTGGCTCTCTGAACGCGCGGGCGCGAAGATCTATATCAGATCTCCGAAGCGCGGCGAAAAGGAAGGCCTGATAAGGCTCGCGAACAGCAATGCGTCGGGCATCCTCATCCGTGACGGAGAGAAGCTCGCCGAGGCGCAGAAGCGCACCACGGGCGCCTTGGAGGAGCTCGCAGGGCTGCTCGGCATCCCCGTGCCCGAAAGGATAGAGGCTTACGATATCTCGCATATCAGCGGCTTTGAAACCGTAGGCTCGATGGTCGTTTACGAGAACGGCAGACCCAAGCCCGGTGATTACCGCAAGTTCAGGATAAGGACCGTGACGGGACCGGATGATTACGCATCGCTCGCTGAGGTGCTCACCAGACGTTTCGAGCACGGCAAAAAGGAGATCGAAGCCGCAGAAACGGAGGGCGGAAAGCTGACCAGCTTCTCAAAGTTCCCCGACATCATCATGATGGACGGCGGCAGGGGGCAGGTCAATGTCTGCCTCGAAGTATTCGAAAGGCTCGGCATAGACATACGCGTATGCGGCCTGGTCAAGGACGACAGTCACAGGACCAGGGGCATCTATTACAACAATATCGAAGTACCGATAGACACCTCTTCCGAAGCATTCAAGCTGATAACCAGAGTGCAGGACGAGGTGCACCGCTTTGCGATCGAGTATCACAGAATGCTGCGATCGAAGGAGCAGGTACACTCGATACTCGACGATATCGAGGGCATAGGACCGACGCGCAGGCGCGCTCTCATGAAGCATTTCACATCGCTCGAGGCGGTCAGGAGCGCTTCGGTCGAGGAGCTCGAGAACTGCGAGAGCATGAACAGGGCTTCGGCAGAGGCGGTATACGCATTTTTCAGGGAGAAGGAAAAGGATTGAACCGGATGGGGAGGCTGTCCGGGGAAAGGCTTAGGGCGGCATATGGCGCTGTATTTGTATCTCGGCCCGTCCGGCGCGGGCAAATCATACGAACTGAATAAAATGATCACAGAAGAGGCGGCCAAAGATTTTGACCGCAATTTTCTGCTGGTCGTGCCCGAGCAGTTTACGCTCCAGACACAGCGAGACATGATCGCGATGAGCCCGACGGGCGGCATCATGAACATCGACGTACTGAGCTTTCCGCGCATGGCGCACCGCATATTCGAGGAGCTCGGGGTAAAAACCCCGGTGACGCTCGAGGACACGGGCAAGACCATGATCGTGAAAAAGGTGGCGCTCGACCGCGCGGACAGACTGGGCATATACGCGGGCAAGGTGCACCGCAGGGGCTTTATCGACGAGATGAAGTCTCTGATATCGGAGTTTTACCAGTACGGGATCGGTCCCGATGAACTGGAGAGAATGCTCGTGACCGCGCAGAGCCGTCCGCAGCTTGAGGGAAAACTGCGCGATATTTCCGTGATATACGACGGCTTCAGGGAGTTTATCAGCGGCAGGTTCATCATGAACGAGGAGCTGCTGCAGCTGTTTGTCGAGAACGCGCCCCGCTCAAGGGTGCTTAAAGGCGCCGCGGTCTGCTTCGACGGTTTCACCGGTTTTACCGTGATGCAGCTTAAATGCATCGAGTGCCTGATGGAGATCGGCTGCGACGTGCATGTGACAGTGACGATCGACCCCGCCGACGCGGATAAGCTGCCCGACGAAGAGGACCTTTTCTGCCTTTCGGAAAAGACCGTAGAGAAACTGACTCGCCTCGCGGACGGGACCGGCACAGACATCATAAAGAGGATCATAGCGCCGGAGATATCGCCGCGTTTTAAGAACGCCCCCGATGTGGCAGCGCTCGAACGCTCGGTATTCAGACGGAAGAGACAGACATACACCGATCATGGCGGGATCAGGCTCGTATCGTGCGAGAGCCCCGCGGCGGAGATCAGATTTGCGATATGCGAGATAAGGAGGCTTGTCTCGCAGACGGGCTGCAGATACGGGGACATCGGCATCATAACCGGGGACGCGAACCTGTACGGAAGGCTCGCCGAGAGAGAGTTCGCGGCTGCGGGCATACCCTATTTCGTCGATGCCAAAAAGAACATACTCGGGACCGCGCCGGTTGAATTCATCAGGGCTGCGCTCGAGATCGCGGAGCGCGATTACGCTTACGAGAGCGTGTTCAGGTTCTTAAAGACCGGGCTGACCGGGATCGGTGAGGACGACATCGTACTGCTGGAGAACTACTGCGCATCCCGCGCGATACGCGGCAGGGGCATGTGGAAAAAGACCTGGACAGGGAAGTACCGCGGCAGATACGCTATCGACCTCGACCGCATAAATGCCATCAGGGAGCGCGTGATCGCCGTTACATCCGGGCCGCTCGAGACCGTTGCGGCAAAAAACGTTAAGGTATCCGACCGCATAGAGGCCATAAAGACACTGCTCAAGAACTGTGAGGTTTACGAACGTCTCGAAAAAGAGGCCGAAGAAAAAAAGGAGAGCCCCGTGTACGAGGTGCGCCTTGAGGGACTCGAAGCCGCGCAGCTGCAGGAAAAGATAGAGGCGGTATTTGAGAGGATATGCCTGCTGCTCGGAGACGATATCATCGATCCTTCGGAGTTCTCGGATATACTCGAGACCGGTTTTTCGGAGGCAAAGCTGGCACTGATCCCACAGGGGAGCGACAGCGTCGTGCTCGGAGACATGGAGAGGACGCGTTTTACCTCGGTAAAGGCGCTTTTCCTGCTCGGGTGCAACGACGGGCTCATCCCCGCTTCGGGCGGGGACGCAGGACTCCTCTCGGACGCCGACAGGAGCATATTTGCGGAAAACGATATCGAGCTCTCGCCCACAAAGCGGCAGAGCGCGTATCTGAACGAGTTTTATCTGTACCTGAACCTTACCAAGCCCACAGAGCGGCTGTATCTGTCTTATCACAGGATGACTGCGGATAAGAAACCGGGCAGGCCGTCGTATGTTTTCGGAAAACTGATGAAGATGTTTGCCGGGCTTCGGATAAAAGACATTTTCGCGGACGATCCCGAGGTGATGCTCGGGAGTGACCGCGGCAGGAGGACTGCGGCGGACCTGATCCGCGAGAGGCAGCCCAAGGACATCAAAGAGACCGAGCGGCAGCTGCTGTACGAGGTCCTGACACGCGATAAGGGACTGTACGGGAGACTGGTCGATGCGGCGTTCAGAAAACGTCTGCCCGAGCGCATCACGCCCGAGAGCGCGGAAAAGCTCTACGGCAGGATGCTCGTCGGCAGTGTCTCGATGCTCGAGAGTTTTGCGGAATGCGCGTTCAAGCATTTCCTCAAATACGGCCTGAGGCTCGATGAGCCGCGCGAATACGCCGTCGGCGGGCTCGAGCTCGGAAACATCTACCACAAGGCGCTCGAGAACTACTGTGAGATACTGAAAAAGAGCGGGCGCAGATGGCATGATACGGAGCGCGCGGAGCGCGAGAGCATCGAGAAGACCGCGATAGAGGGAGCGTTTGAGGAATATGCGGATATACTTTCCGACAGCAAGCGCAACGAGTATATCAGAAGGCGCGTGGCGCGCGTGCTCGACAGGACGATCGAGACGCTCGACGCGCAGATAAAGGCGGGCGCGTTCGAGCCGGCATTCTTTGAGAAAGGCTTTAAGCACGCGGGCGAGTTCATGAGCCTTACGGGCAAGATCGACCGAATGGATGTCTGCGAAAAGGACGGCAAAAAAGTACTCCGCGTCGTGGATTATAAGTCGGGCAAAAAGGATTTCAACCTCTCAAAGCTGTTTTACGGCCTGCAGATACAGCTGGCCGTGTACATGCAGGAGGGCATGAAGGAACTCGGAGCGGACGGCGAAAAGCCTGAATTTTCGGGCATGTACTACTACAATATCGACGATCCGGTCATCGACGGCGGCATAAACGACGATGTCGGGGACAAGATAACCATGGCACTCAGGATGAAGGGGCCTTCGCAGGACGGCGGAAAGATGCTTCGCCTGCACGACGAGAAGCTGGCGGACGCGGACGGAGTCTATCCCGCCGGCAGCTACAGGTCCCCCGTGATCCCGGCCGAGATCAGCGCGAAGGGCGAACTGACCAAAAACACAAAGGTAATGAGCCCGGAGCAGTTCGAAAAGATCGGAGAGTATGTCGAGCACAAGATGCGGACCGAGGCGGACGCGATCCTGGCAGGCAGGGTGGATACCGACCCTTACGAGGAGGGGAGCTTGAACCCGTGCGCGTACTGCCCGTACGGCGGCGTGTGCGGTTTTGACTGCAGCCTCGGTGACAGATACAGGAAACTTAAAAAGTTTTCGTCGGAGGACGAAGTATGGGAGAAAATAGATGGAGCGCTGAACAGCGAAGCGTAATTGAGAGCAGGAACGAGAACCTGCTGGTTTCGGCTGCGGCGGGCGCCGGCAAGACCTCGGTCCTGGTTGAGCGCATGCTGCGCCTGATCACGCAGGACGGGCTGGACGTGGACAGGCTGCTGGTCATGACTTTTACCAAAGACGCCGCGTCGCATATGCGGGAAAAGCTGGCCGACGGGCTGGAAAAGCTCATCCTGGACAACCCCGACGACCGAAACCTGCAAAGGCAGCAGATGCTCCTGCACAACGCGTCGATCACGACCATCGACAGCTTCTGTTCGAGCGTTGTCCGGGAGTATTTCCATGAAATAGATATCGATCCGGCGTTCAGGATAGGCGAGACCGCGGAGCTCGTACTCATGCGCAATACGGTACTCGATGACCTGCTCGAGGAGTATTATGCGGCGGATGACGCGGATTTTACGGAGATGGTCGAGAGCTTTGCCACATCGAAAAACGACGACCGCATCGAAGAACTGATCCTGAAGCTGCGCAATGCCGCGGAAGCGCAGGCATGGCCCTTTGACTGGCTGGACAGGCTCGAGGCGGAGTTTATCGCCGAGAGAGACGGGAGAGCGGGGCTGAAGGACGAGTGGAAGGACTATCTCTATTCCTACGCGCATTCGCGCATCTGCGACATCGCGCCGATGGTCCTTACGGCGCTCGGGATGTGCAGGATGACGGACGGCCCGGCACAGTACGAGGACGCGATATCCGATGACAATGTGATATTTTCGAGCCTTACCGGAGCGAAAAATTATACGGAGTTTAAGGACGCGATCACTTCGTTTTCGGGTTTTTCGCGCCTCAGCTCGAAAAAGGGCGGGGACGAGGATTTAAAGGAGCGCGTAAGGGCGCTCAGAGACGCCTACAAAAAGCCCGTAGCCGACATTAAGAATAATTATTTTTACGCGGGCGATAAGGAGATCGCGGAGGAGCTGAGTCTTTCCGCGGGCCCGGTGATCACGCTCATCCGTATCACAAAAGAGTTCATGAGGCGTTTTGCCGCCGCGAAAAAAGATAAAAACGTCATAGACTTCGGGGACCTTGAGCATTTTACGCTGGAGATACTCGCCGACAGGGACGCCGACGGCAATATCGTGCCTTCGCATGCGGCAAAGGAGCTGCGAGACAGGTTTACCGACATATTTGTCGACGAATACCAGGACAGCAACTTTGTTCAGGAACAGATGGTGAACATCATCGCGGGCGCGGATAACGAAAAGCCCCTGACATTCATGGTCGGTGACGTAAAACAGAGCATCTACCGTTTCAGGATGGCAAAGCCCGAGCTGTTCATGAACCGCTTCGCCGATTACAGGAGCGGGAGCGGGCACGGAAGGGTCATCTCGCTCGGGCGGAATTTCAGGAGCAGGCCCGAGGTGCTCGACAGCACGAACGATGTTTTTTATAAGTCGATGGTCGCGACGGTCGGCGGCATAGATTACGATGAAGAGGCCGCGCTCGTGTGCGGACAGAGAGAGCTCGCGGGGGGCGATATGCCCGTGCTCGACGAGCATAAGACCGAGCTGATCATGCTCTCGAGCGAGGACCTTGATGAGGAGAGCGGCAGCGGCGCCGATGCTTTGAGGCATCTGGAGGCCCGGACCGCGGCGGCGCGCATCAAAGAGCTGATCGACAGCGGATACATCATCGGAAAAGGCACGGAAAAGGAGCACAGGATAGGCTACGGGGATATCGTTATCCTCCTGCGAGTCACAAAGGGCTGGGCGGACTGCTATACCGAGGAGCTCGAGGCAGCGGGAGTTCCGGTGTTCTGCGATATGAGCGGAGGGTTCTTAGGCTCCTACGAGGTGACCGTGATGCTCAATTTCCTGCGGATACTGGACAATCCCAGGCAGGACATTCCTCTTGCCGCAGTGCTGCGCTCGGAGCCGGTCGGCATGAGCAATGACGAACTGGTCGCGATCAGGACCTTCGGCGGGATCGACGTGCCTTTCTGGGATTCGCTCAACATGTACGCAAAGGAAGGCCCGGCAGACGACGTGCGCGCCGATGTCAATGCTTTCCTTGCTCTCTATAATGAGATCTGCGGCATGAACCTGAACCGCGATATAGCGGGCGTTATAGCGAAGATCTACGAGAAAACAGGCTTTGAGCTGTACTGCTCGGCACTCCCCGGCGGACAGAAAAGAGCGGCCAACCTCGAGATGCTGATAAACTACGCCTCGGAATATGAGGCGGGCGGCTATTCGGGGCTTTTCAGCTTTGTGCGCTATCTGGAGCAGATAATCACCTCCGAGCAGGATCTCGAAGAGGCCGTAAATGCCGAGGCTGGCGACTCCGTCCGCATACTTACGATCCACAAATCAAAAGGACTGGAGTTCCCCGTCGTGATAGTCGGCGGCATGGGAAAGCTCTTAAGGGACAAGGACGCGTCCCCTGCGGTCATCATCAGCTCAGACTACGGCATCGGGACAAAATACACAGATCTTGTGCGCAGGGTGCGTTCGGATACACTGCGCAGGAGTCTTGTGCGGCTGCGCATGGAAAACGATTATATAGGCGAGGAGCTCAGACTCCTCTATGTTGCGATGACGCGTGCCGAACAGAAACTGATCATGATCGGCGCGGTCGGGACAAAGGAGTACAAACCCGACAAATGGCAGGCCGAGGCGGACGCGAACCGCGCGCATTATCCGGTCTCGTACATTGCCGACGCAAAATGCCTGTTTGACTTTGTATATCCCGCGGCGCTGATGCACCCGGATGATTTTAAGATCGTGGAGGCGGACGCGGATGAGCGCGGAGCAGCAGGGGCAGACGGCGGTGATGATGCGGCGGACGATGAAAAGGACATCCCGCGCACACGAGAGTTTTTCGAGAATATCCCCGATCCGGGAGACTCGGAACTTCGGGCGATGTTAAACTACGAATACCCTCACGCGGACAGGGAGGTCCTGCCGGTAAAGCTCTCGGTTTCCGACATAAAACACGCGAGCATGGAGGAAGAGGGCGAGACGGCGCCGTGGCTCGGAGGCACCGCTTCGGGCGGCGCGGCCAGAGGTACGATCTATCACCTCGTGATGCAGTTCATACCGTTTACGCTTAAGGGCGAGGGCGAAGTGAACGCATTCCTTGATTCGCTTGAGGAACGTGCTATAATTGACAGTACGGAGCGCGCGATGGTAAAGGCATCGGATATCGCCGCGTTTTTGGACACGGACCTCGCAAAACGCATGGCTGAGGCTGACGCGGCCGGGCATCTGCGGCGGGAGCAGCCGTTCGTGCTCGGAAGAAGGGCGTGCGACATCGATCCGGTGCGGTTTGCGGGTGAGGAAGAAGTGATACCCGTGCAGGGCATCATCGACTGCATGTTCAGCGAGAACGGCAGATACGTGATACTCGATTACAAGACCGACCGTGTGGGCTCGGACGGCGAGGAAGTGCTCACAAAGCGCTACCACGCGCAGCTGCATAACTACGCGGAGGCCGTATCGCGCATAACCGGGATCGCGGCGGATGAATGCGTCATATATTCCTTCTCTCTGGGGAAGGTCATTACACTTTGATATGCACTTTGTGCGGCAGGAGGGGCACATATGCGTCCCGCGGGTCCGCACGGAACGGAGCTGTATGGAACAGTACACGGATTTTGCCCGGGTCTACGACCTGTTCATGGACAATGTCCCTTATGACGAGTGGAGCGATTATATCGATTCGCTGCTGAAAAAATACGGGATAAAGCCGGGACTGAATACCGATGTGCCGCTGGTGTGCGAGCTCGGCTGCGGAACAGGCAGCATAACGAGAAGGCTCAGGGACAGGGGCTATGACATGATCGGCATCGACGCCTCGGCGGAGATGCTGCAAAAGGCCAGGGACCACGAGAAAAAGGGCGATGAGAGCATACTCTACCTCTGCCAGGACATGCGCGAGTTCGAGCTATACGGAACGGTCGCCGCGGTCGTGAGCGTCTGCGACAGCCTCAATTACATAGTAGGTGACGGGGAGCTGTCCGATGTATTCGGACTCGTGAGCAATTATCTCGAGCCGGGCGGGCTGTTCGTGTTCGATATGCGCACACCGTATTATTACAGCAAGGTACTCGGTGAGAGCACGATATGCGAGAACCGCGACGAGGGCAGCTTTATCTGGGAGAACTATTATGACCCCGAGAGCAGGATAAACGAGTTCGACATGACCGTTTACATGCGGGACGGAAAGAGCGACAGATACACGCGCTTTGAGGAGACCCACTACCAGAGGTCGTACACCCTCTCAGAGGTAAAGAAAACCTTAAAACACGCGGACCTCGAGCTGCTCGGCGTATTTGACGCGTTTACCGAGGATGAGCCGGCGCGGGAGAGCGAGAGAGTATATTTTGTCGCAAAGAGCCGGAAGAAATGACGGACGGTATCCGGCAGCGGTTAAAACAGCTATAGAAACAGATACAGAAACGGAGATGTTTGATAAATGGGCGATTACATAGTCCGCGCCACAGCGGCGAACGACAATATCAGGATATTTGCGATGACCTCGACGGAGCTGGTTGCGGAGGCAGCGGGGAGGCACAAAACGAGCAATGTCGTAACGGCGGCGCTCGGCAGGCTCCTGACGGCAGGAGCGCTGATGGGCAGCATGCTGAAGAATGAGACCGATGTGCTGACGCTGCAGATCGAGGGCAGCGGGCCGGTCGGAGGACTTACGGTGACTGCGGGACTCGGCGTGACCGATCCTGCCGGCAGCGGAAAGGACGGGGCCGGAGAGAGCGCCGGGGCAGCGGGCCGCGAGATCGTCTGCGTAAAGGGCTACGCAAAGAACCCGGTAGTAGAGATACCTCTCAAGCCTTCAGGCAAGCTCGACGTGGGAGCGGCGATCGGGAAGGGCATCCTTACGGTCATCAAGGACATGGGCCTTAAGGAGCCGTTTTCGGGACAGACTGAGCTGGTATCGGGCGAGATCGCCGAGGACCTGACCTATTATTTCGTCAATTCCGAGCAGGTACCTTCATCGGTAGCGCTTGGCGTACTCGTAGAGCCGGGCGGAAAGGTCATCTGCGCGGGAGGCTTTATCATCCAGCTGCTTCCTTTCGCGGAGGATGAAGTGATCACGAAACTTGAGGAGAGACTCGGGAGCTTAGAGCCCGTGACTTCGATGCTCGCCGCGGGTAAGACACCCGAGGGGATCGTCGAAGAGATATTCGGGGACATGGACCTTAAGATAGTCGATCACATTCCCGCGAGATTCTACTGCGACTGCGGCAAGGAGCGCGTCCGCAAGGCCGTGATGAGCATAGACGCGGCCGACATCAGGGAGATGATCGCCGAGGATAAGCCGATCGAGGTCAACTGCCAGTTTTGCGGTTCGAGCTACACCTTTAGTGTTGAAGACCTCAAAAACATACTTGCGGAAAAGAAGGAAAAATGATATAAATTTTTCTTTTTATGAATTCTTATATAAAACTTGACAGATAACAAATTCTAGGGTATAGTTAAAAACAGATTAGAAAGGGATAGGAGATTTTACCTATGGCTAAAAGAGTACTTGTATGTGATGACGCTGCTTTCATGAGAATGATGATCAAGGATATCCTTACAAAGAACGGATACGAGGTAGCGGGAGAGGCTGAGAACGGTGCTATCGCCGTTGCTAAATATGCCGAGACCAAGCCCGACCTTGTTATGCTTGATATCACTATGCCCGAGATGGACGGCATCCAGGCCTTGAAGAAGATCAAAGAGTCCGATCCCGGTGCCGTTGCGATCATGTGCTCGGCTATGGGCCAGCAGGCTATGGTTATCGAGTCGATCCAGTCCGGCGCAAAGGATTTCATCGTTAAGCCTTTCCAGGCTGACCGTGTTATCGAAGCTATCAAGAAAGTTATCGGTTGATGATATTAGCCGCAGGTTGCGGTTGATTTAAGACCTGCTCAGTCATGAGTAGGTCTTTTCTTTTCTGCGGAGTCTGTATGAAAGATAATAAAGGAATGCTTGTTGACTATATCACGGACAATTTCAATCCGTCCACGGCGGTGAAGCAGCTCGGCGCCGACATCCGGAGCGCGGTGAACACGATATTCGGATCTGCCGAGCTTATTTCTCATGAGGCTGTGAGCGATGAGGTGCTCGAGAGGCTGACCGAGATCAGACATTCCGCCACGGTCGTGATGCACACCGCGGATGCAGTCTTTTCACTCTTAAAGATACTCCATAACGATTACGAGATCGTTGAGGAGGAATACAATTTCGAAGAAATCGTTCTTGCTATCAGAAAGGTCCTCGAGCAGGGTGCTGCGAAGAAAAACATCGAGGCCGTCATTGACATCGATCCCGGTATCCCCTATAAGATGTTCGGCGACGCCGAACTGATCATCTCCATGCTCACCAACCTCGCAGAGGGCGCGATCTCCGCGACCGAAGAGGGGAGCGTTACGTTTGCCGCCAGCGTCGCGAATGACGAAGACGGCAGGGTCATGCTGCAGTTCGACATGATCGATACGGGCAGGGGACTGCTGCAGAACAGCATCGCGGCGGGGATCATCGAGAGCGACCCCGACAATAAGGCAATCGGCATGGATTTCGTGGCGATGGGACTGTACACTACAGGGTATCTCGCAGGCAAGATGGGCGGCAAGCTCACCGCAAAGACCAGACCGGGCAAGGGCTGCATGTTCACGCTGACTGTCAGCCAGGGCAAGGTCGGAGCCGAGACGATCGGTGACAGGTACGAGATCGAGGCGTCGGGCAGGGACCGCGAGGTGCCTTTCCTTGCGCGCAACGCGCGCATACTGGTCGTAGCCAGGAACCTCGGCCGCGCAGGCAAGATCAGAAAGCTGCTCTCCGCCTACGGCGTTATGGCGGATATCACCGACAGCACAAAGGAGTCCTGCGATCTGCTGCAGAGGATTGATTACGATCTCATACTCGCAGACGCCAAAATGACCGACACCGAAGGCAGGAACACGGCAGCCATGATCCGTGAGGCCGCGGCCGCACAGGAGCAAAAAGGCAGGAGCGGGATACGGATCGATACTTTCGGGGACAAGCCGGGCTACGCCGATATCGAGGCAGTACTGAAGAACAATATCGCCGAGGAAAAGCTGACATTCTTCTCGGATTACGATCTCGACATGGAGGAACTCATAGCGCTCGAGAAAATGGGGCTTAACGTCAGGGCGGCGCTCGCGAATTTCGGGGGCAGCGCGGAGGAATACAGGGACGTCCTTATGACCACCTGCCGCAGCAGCGATACCAAGGCACTGATGCTCAACCACTACCTCGAACAGCACGATTACAAGAGCTACATCGTAACGATGCACGGCATACTGGGCGTTGCGCAGGTTATCGGAGCCGACGGGCTGGAGGTCCGCGCCAGGGAGCTCGAGACCGCCGCAAAGCAGGGAAACCGCCAGTCCCTCGAGGAGAAAACGCAGGCTTTCAGCGAAGAATTTGACAGGTTGTTAACTTCCATAAGAAGTGTTATAATGACGCAGGAAAAGGAGATAAATAAAGGTCTTATCGATAAAGAGGATCTTCTTTTGATACTCTACGAGCTGCGAGGGTATCTCAGCGATTACCGTGTGAATGAGGCAGAGATGCTGTTCTATTCACTGTCATCGTTCATGTACAGCAACGAAAAGGTCATGGAGCTGATACACAGGGCTGAGGAGCAGATGATGTCGTATAATTATAACGACGTGACCGCGACACTCGACGAGGTCATCGCATGTCTGTTCTCGGAGCAGTAGGATATCCAAGCATTAATCCTGTTTCCGAATAGGAGGTATTTATATGGCGACAAAGAAAAGCACGCCCGCAAAGCCCGCCGGGAAGGCGGATGACAAAAAGAAAAAGAACGCATGGCTGAAGTATTCGGCAGCGCAGCTCAAGGCTGTGGACAAGCTCGCGGATGAGTACAAGGAATTCATTTCAAAGTGCAAGACCGAGAGAGAGTGCGTTGCTGAGATCGTCAGACAGGCAAAGGCGCTCGGCTACAAGGATCTCGATTCCGTTAAAAAGGTTAAGACCGGAGACAAGCTTTACTCCGTTAATATGGGCAAGGCCATCGCTCTGTTCGTAGTCGGCAGCGAGCCGCTCGAGAAGGGCATGAAGCTGCTCGGAGCGCATATCGACTCGCCCAGGATCGACATCAAGCAGAACCCTGTCTATGAGGATAAGGAGCTTTGCCTGCTCGATACGCATTACTACGGCGGCATCAAGAAGTATCAGTGGGTTACCATCCCGCTCGCCATTCACGGCGTTGTATGCAGGAAGGACGGCACCACACTGAACATCGTTATCGGTGAGGACGATAAGGATCCCGTTATCGGTATTTCCGACCTGCTGATCCATCTTTCGCAGGACCAGCTCAAGAAGGACGGAGCAAAGGTCATCGAGGGCGAGGACCTCAACATCTTAGTCGGCAGCATTCCGCTTAAGGACGCCGACAAGGACGCCGTTAAGACAAATGTTCTCAAGCTTATCAAAGACAAGTACGGCTTCGAGGAGGAGGATTTCCTCTCAGCGGAGCTCGAGGTCGTTCCCGCGGGACGCGCGAGGGATTTCGGTCTCGACCGCAGCATGGTATACGGCTACGGCCAGGACGACAGGATCTGCGCATTTACCTCTGCAAAGGCACTGTTCAATACGACATCCGTTGACAGGACCGCGGTCTGCATCCTCGTCGACAAGGAGGAGATCGGCAGCGTGGGCGCTACCGGCATGACCTCGGTATTCTTCGAGAACGCGGTTGCGGAGCTCATGGACAAGAGGGGCGAGTACAGCGAGCTTAAGGTCCGCAGGGCACTGGCCAACTCACATATGCTCTCATCCGATGTCAGCGCTGCGTTCGATCCCAATTTCCCGTCGGTAATGGAGCCCAAGAATGCGGCATACCTCGGATACGGCATGTCCTTCAACAAGTTCACCGGTTCCCGCGGAAAGTCCGGCTCTAACGACGCCAACCCCGAGTTCATCGCAAAGATCCGCGCGATCCTCGACAAGAACGATGTATCATACCAGTTCTGCGAGCTCGGCAAGGTTGATCAGGGCGGCGGCGGAACCATCGCCTACATTATGGCAAAGTACAACATGGAAGTTATCGACAGCGGCGTCGCACTGCACAATATGCACGCGCCGTGGGAGCTTTCCAGCAAGGCCGACATCTACGAAGCTGAACGCGGATACGAAGTATTCTTAAAAGAGATCTGATACAGGATTACAGAGGGGGCCGAAAAGTCCCCTCTATTTTTTGGAACCGCAAGTGACTTACACTCGTCTAATGCATGAAAGGGAGCCATGAACGAAGAGAAAAAGCAAAGCGACCGCAGTATCGAGGAGCTCATGCGCGAGCACGGCAACGCGGTCCTGCGAACCGCTTACGCCTATGTGAACGACAGGGACGCGGCCGAGGATCTGTTCCAGGAGGTCTTTATAAAGGCCTATTACAACATGGACAAGTTCCGCGGCGACTGCTCGATAAAGAGCTGGCTGATCAGGATAACGATCAATGTCTGTAAGGACTACTTAAAGAGCGCCTATCAGCAAAAGGTCGTTCCGATGATGGAATTTGAAGAAGACGCCATTGTCTCGGACAACGATTTCGAGGAAGTCGAGAACGCCGACCGGGACAGGACCATAAGGCAGGCGGTCGAGTCTCTTCCCGAGGCTTACCGCGAAGTGGTAATGAGCGTGTATTTTAACGAGATGAGCGTGGCCGAGACCGCGGCGGCCTTAGGTATAGCCGAAGGCACGGTCAAGAGCCGGCTGTCCCGTGCGCGTGATGTACTGAAAAATAAACTGGAAGGGAGGATCTGACCATGAGCGATGATATCAGGAAAAATATTGTTGACGAAACCGCCAAAAACTCCGACAATATAGTTGATATCGAGGCTTTTGCCGATGGGTACGAAGCCGATGCGGAGTTCGAAAATTTAATAAAGAACGGCCTGGACAAGTCATGGGACGATCTGGGACTTTCGGTAAGCGACGATCTGATCGCCCGCACGATGGGCGCCATACGCAGCGCGGACGATGCGGCAAAGGCATTCCCGGGCAGCGCGGAGCCGGCCGTTAAGGTTGTTCGGTCTGCTGAGCCCGCAGCAGCTGCGGGGCAGACCGCACAGAAGAGACCGGTCAACTGGAGACGCATCTCGAGGATCGCGGCAGGCATAGCCGCTGCGGCACTCATAGGCATATTCGGGATCGGCGTTTTAAGGAGCGGACTGTTCATGTCGAAGTCATCGTCCAATGACGCCGCTGCGCCCGCTTCCAACACCAATACGGCCGTCAACAGCATCGCGATGGAGGCAACGGGAGCTTCCGATAACGGCGGATCTTATTACAAGGCCGACACCCCCGCTTATACTTCCAATGCAGCCGATGAGGCCGTTATGCAGGATGCGGGTGAGTGGGATGAGGCTGATAAAGAGGATACCGCTGCGATCGACGAGTCCAAGTATATCGCCTCCACAGGCGCTAAGGAGCGTTCCGATGAGCTGCCCGGTTCCACTGAGTCCGTAACCGAGTCGATGGCTACAGCGGCCCCCGTATCTGACTGTACCGGGCTGGTCGACGGTCTGCCGGAGGATGTGCCCGATTCGGATTCAGGGACCGGATTCTTCCCGAACGACGCAGCCGGCAACGACGACGGACTTATGAACAGCTGTTACAACATCGAGTCAGAAGACCTTCGAGATCAGATAATTGAATACATTGAGAGTGTTGAAGGCGAAGTCATTTCAGACGGTATCGGATTCGGAGACCGCACGGAAGGCGCAGAGCCTCTGATCACGGTCATCTGGCACGAAAACGAAGAAGACGCGGCGGGGATATCCCGCTATAAGGAGTATTATTACGCGGTCTACCCTGATGATATGGACTTCCATACCGGTTTACTTTTTTCTTCGAACCTGAGCGATTATCACACCGAGACCCGCGCGTTGACGGACGGAAACGCAGTTGCCGCGCATCTGCGCGAGATGATAGGTTCCGGCCAAACTGAATAAGGATGATATGATCCTGATCGCCCGACACTCTTTTAACTGTTTTACGGATCAAAGAGGTGCATATATGTCGGAAACGATCAGGATCACTTATTTATCGGACAAAATAGACAAGCTTCGCTACATCGACGGGAAATCCGACTGGATAGACCTGCGTGCGGCGGAGCATGTTGTGCTTAAAAAGGGCGATTTTAAGCTGATAA
>JAEEXY010000121.1 GCA_016288005.1 Lachnospiraceae bacterium | reverse complement strand
ATCATCCACGCGGGCTACGATGCCGTTGTGGGGTATTTAAAGGCGAAGCTCAACGTAGAGGGCAATGAGATGATGGACGATCTCGTCCGCGACCTCGATTTCCCGTTCAGAAGGAACGGATCGCTCGTTGTGATGTTCGAGGGCGACGACAGGGCGAAGCTCGAGGAACTGCTCGAGAGAGGCATTAAGAACGGCGTGAAAGAGCTCAGGATTATTGAGAAGGAAGAGCTGCACAGGATGGAGCCCAATTTGGCCGACGACGCGGTTGCGGCCCTTTATGCGCCGACTGCGGGCATTGTATGCCCATTCAACATGACTATCGCTTTCGCTGAGAATGCGTACGCGAACGGCGTTGAGTTTAAGCTCAATACCGAGGTAAAGGATATCAAAAAGCAGGCTGACTGCTATGAAATCGAGGCCGTAAAACACGAAGCCTTTGAACCCGAAGAGGCCGTTACGATCAAGACAAAGACCGTGGTGAACGCAGCAGGCGCTTACAGCGACCTGATCCACAACATGGTCAGTGCCGACAAGCACACGATCAAGCCCAGACGAGGCTGCTATTTCCTGCTCGACAAATCAGCTGGCAGCTTTGTGGACAAGACCATATTTACGCTTCCGAACGAGATGGGCAAAGGAATCCTGACAGCTCCGACGGTTCACGGGAATCTGCTCGTGGGACCCGACGCCGCGGACGTCGATCTGCGCGACGGCGTGAACACGACCGCATGGGAGCTTGATAAGGTCAGGGCGAGCGCCAACAGGAACTTAAAGAACCCTCCGCTAAAGAGCGTTATCACTTCATTCGCGGGCATCCGCGCACATGAGGAGAACGGTGACTTTATCATCGAAGAATGCCCCGACGCCGAGTATTTCTTTGACTGCGCAGGCATCGAGTCTCCCGGACTTTCGGCAAGCCCTGCGATCGGAAAAATGATGGCGGAAATGGTGGCGAAGAAGCTCTCCGCGGCAAAGAAGGACAAATTCATCGCCACACGAAAGGGTATCCTCAATCCCAACAGCTTAAGCCTCGAGGAGCGCAACGAGCTGATAAAGAAGAACCCCGCGTACGGCAACATTATCTGCCGCTGCGAGATGATCACCGAGGGTGAGATAATCGACGCGATAAAGAGACCTCTCGGCGCTAGATCCTTAGACGGCGTAAAGCGCAGGACCAGGGCGGGCATGGGAAGATGCCAGGCCGGTTTCTGTTCACCCCGCACGATGGAGATCATCAGCAGGGAGTGCGGCATACCGCTCTACAAAGTGACCAAGTCGGGCGGCAGCTCGGCGCTGATCCCGAACGAAACACTTAACGATAAATATGTGATCGGATAATCGATCCGGCAACACGATCTTTACCGAAAGGAAGCGGCTGCGGCATAGTCCGCGGCGGCACAGGAGACATGACAGTGAATAATTACAGTGAAAGAGATCTGATCATTATCGGCGGAGGTCCCGCGGGACTGGCCGCGGCGATATCGGCTTACGATACCTTTAAGGCTGCGGGGGTCGCAGAGCCTTCGATCCTCGTGCTCGAGAGAGACAAGGTGCTCGGCGGTATCTTAAACCAGTGCATTCATAACGGCTTCGGACTGCACACTTTTAAGGAGGAGCTGACCGGACCCGAGTACGCGGGCAGGTTCATCGACCGGCTTAAGGAGCGCAATATCGAGTATCTGCTCGAGACCATGGTAATGGACATCACAAAGGACCGCGAGGTCACAGCTATGAACCGTAAGCAGGGGATGTTCACGATAAAGGCAAAGGCGATCGTGCTCGCGATGGGCTGCAGGGAGCGCGCAAGAGGCGCGCTGAACATTCCCGGCTACAGGCCCGCGGGTATCTATTCCGCAGGCACCGCGCAGCGCCTCGTTAACATCGAGGGCTTTATGCCCGGACGCGAGGTAGTCATTCTGGGCTCGGGCGATATCGGGCTTATCATGGCCAGGCGCATGACGCTCGAGGGCGCGAAGGTTAAAGTGGTTGCGGAGCTCATGCCTTATTCGGGCGGCTTAAAGCGCAATATCGTGCAGTGCCTCAATGATTTTGACATTCCGTTAAAGCTCAGCCATACGGTTGTGGACATCAAGGGCAAGGAAAGAGTGGAGAGCGTTACCATTGCGCAGGTGGACGATAAGCTTAAGCCCATACCCGGTACCGAAGAGGAATACACATGCGATACGCTGCTCCTTTCGTGCGGCCTGATCCCCGAGAACGAGCTCTCGAACGGCGCGGGCATCGGTATGAATCCCGTGACCAACGGACCCAAGGTAAACGAGAGCATGGAGACCGATGTGCCCGGTATTTTCGCGTGCGGAAACGTACTCCATGTACACGACCTGGTCGACTACGTATCTGAGGAGGCCGGCAACGCGGGCGCACATGCGGCCATGTACTGCTTAAACGGCGACAGCGCGGCGGGCGGCATCATCAATGTTACCACGTCGAACGGCGTGCGCTATACCGTACCTTCGATCATCAGGCCCGATATGATGGGCGATGAGCTCACGATCCGTTTCAGGGTGGGCAATGTCTATAAGAACTGCTATGTGGATGTTTTCCTGGGCGATGAGCGGATCATCCACCGCAAACGTCAGGTAGTAGCGCCCGGCGAGATGGAGAACGTTGTGATCAAGAAGTCCGTACTCGAGGGAAAGAACGCGGATACGCTGAACATCTGCCTCGATCTGGGAGAGAACGGCTGAATAAGTCCTGACAATACATGTGCATAGACACGGAAAAGAGAGTATATATGAGCGAAAAGATCAATCTTACCTGTATAGGCTGCCCTTTGGGATGCAGCATCGAGGTAATAAAGAACGGCGATACGATCGAGAGCATCACCGGCTACACCTGCAAGCGCGGGCATGATTACGCGCAGACGGAGGTGCTCGCGCCCGTCAGGACCGTGACCTCGACCGTACGCGTAAAGGGCGGAGTTACCCCGGTAGTCGCGGTAAAGACAAAGGAACCGATTCCTAAGGCAAAGATAGCCGACTGCATGCAGGCGATCTACGATATCACGGTAAACGCGCCTGTTGCAATCGGTGATGTTCTGTGCGATAATATAGCGGATACCGGAGTTGAACTTGTTGCGAGCGCAAACGATGTGACCGCATAAGACCAGTTATGTCTAGATCGGAATTGTTGGAAAGATGCCGCATCTGTCCCAGAGCATGCGGGACGGACCGCTCATCGGGTGGTAAGGGTTATTGCGGCGTAAGTGCCGACACAGTTGTCGCGAGGGCGGCGCTGCATATGTGGGAGGAGCCCTGCATTTCAGGAAAAGAGGGTTCCGGGACCGTATTCTTTGCAGGCTGCAATCTGCGATGCGTTTACTGTCAGAACCACGAGATATCGAGAGCGTCGGCGGGAGTTAAGATCACAGTTGAAAGACTCGCCGATATTTTCCTCGAACTGAGAGACAGGGGCGCTAACAATATCAACCTGGTAACGCCGACTCATTATGTACCGAATATAGTCGATGCTTTGGAACTCGCCCGGAGTAAGGGCTTGAGACTGCCGGTCGTCTATAACTCGGGAGGATATGAGTCGATCGATACGCTTCGTATGCTGGAAGGCTATGTGGATGTCTGGCTGCCCGACTTTAAGTATAAGTCCGACACAGCGGCCCTCCGCTATTCGGGTGCGGGCGATTACTTTGAAAGAGCCTCTGCCGCCATTGCCGAGATGGTGAGACAGACGGGCGGTGAGTGCGTGTTCGATCGGAACGGGATCATGACGCGCGGAGTGATCGTAAGGCATCTGGTACTTCCCGGACAGACAGCGGATTCCAAGAGGATCCTGCGCTATCTGCACGAAACTTACGGAGACAGTATTTACATCAGCATAATGAACCAGTTTACTCCCGTGACGGATCTGAGCGGTTATCCCGAGATCAACAGAAAGCTTTCAGCAGAGGAGTATGAGCGGGTCATTGGCTTTGCCGAGAGGATAGGCATCACGCAGGCCTATATCCAGACCGGCGACACGGCGGAGGAGAGCTTTATTCCCGCATTTGACTGCGAGGGAGTGCTTCCCGCCTCTACAACTGAATAGAGAACGGAGATCATATGAGATTTTTTTTCATTGACCTTGAAAACGTGCGAAGTGAGGGCCTCGAAGGCGTGAGTTCCTTAAGCGATTCGGATATGGTGTTCATTTATTACAGCGAAAACGCGATGAACCTTTCGATACCGACGCTTGAGAACCTGAACAACAGCAGGGCCTCCAAGAAATTTATCAAGACCAATTACATTGGCAAAAACGCTATGGATTTCCAGATAGTTTCCCTGTTCGGCGCGATGATCGAACGCAACAGACAGGGCAGCTATTACATCATCAGCCAGGACAACGGCTTCCGTTCGGCCGTCAGCTTCTGCGAGAGCTATTTTGAGGATTACGGCATCACCTGCGGAGTATATCCGACCATCATATCGGCGATCACCGCCGAGATGAAGAACAGCCTGAAGAACGCGCCGGCAAAGAAAAAAACCGCAAAACAGGCTGCGGCGCCTCAGGCACCTGCCGCAAAGCAGGCTCAGCCGGCACCCGCGCCCGAAGAGGCAGGGGAGCCAGAAAAGGCACAGGAAGAGCCCGCAGCAAAGAAAAAGAGCCGCAGAAGGCGCAGAAAGAGTTCACAGAACAGGCAGGAGACTGCTGCGGATGCTGTGAACGAGGAAATCATCGAAGAAGAGGATCCGGCATCAGCCGATAAGGCACCGGAAAAAGAACCCGAAGCAGCAGAGACCGCGCCGGAGGCGCAGGAGGAGACACAGACCGCCGATAAGCTCGGATATATCTATACGATACTCGGCAGCCTTCTTTCACAGAAGACGATCAGTCTTTACGCGGAGGCGATAGATGAGGCTGTAGCCGGCTGCAAGAACCGCGAAGAGCTGCATACATACTTCCGCGAGCATTTCGGAGAAGATGAGGGCGAGGCGCTCTTTAAGGTCACACAGGGCGATTTCGAAAGGATGAAGCAGGAGAGACCTAAGAAGTCATCGGGGCGCAGAAGAAGACCCCGCAGACGCTCCTGACCGGATCATTTATCGTTAAAGTCACTCGGCAGACAATTAAACACTTTCTTAAAAGCACGAAGATAGGTAGGGTAATCGGCGAAGCCGCTCGCAAGAGCGG
>JAEEXY010000120.1 GCA_016288005.1 Lachnospiraceae bacterium | reverse complement strand
AGATCCTGCTGCCGCAGGCTGCCTTTAAGGTCCTGATCTCGTCCTCGATCGCGTCGAACTTTTTGTCCTTTACCCAGCCGATGTTGATGACCATGTCGATCTCATCCGCGCCGTTCGCGATGGCGTCCTTAGTCTCGAACTCCTTGACCGCGGTCGTATTGTAGCCGTTCGGGAAGCCGATGACGGTGCATACAGCCATCTTGTCTCCTAAATATTCCTTAGCCTGTTTAACGTACGAAGGCGGGATACAAACCGATGCGGTACCGTATTTTACCGCGTCGTCGCAGATCACTTTGATCTCCTCCCATGTTGCAGTCTGTGTGAGCAGTGTGTGGTCAACCGCCGCAAAAATCTTCTCTCTGTCCATTTTCATTCCTCGCTTTCTTCTTCTTTTTTGATGAGCTTTTCCAAAAACTTAAACAGCCACTCTATGAGCAGCGTAGCGATCAGATAAAGGATCGCCGCAAAAAATATCGAAAAGAACGGATACATCGTACGGTGTCCGATGCCGTACATAACCTCGGTCAGATCGTTGACCGCGATATAGCCCGAAACCGCGCTCCACTGAAGGATATGCACCGCAAGTCGCTTGAGGTCCCACAGTGAATCCTCGAGCGCCTGGGGAACGACCGCGGAGAAATAAACTCTTTCCATCCTCGCCGCGATAGTCTCGGAAACCTCTTCACGCATCTTATTGACAGTGCGCTCCACGATCTCGCTCAGATGTCCGCCACCCCAGAAGCCTATCGCTATGCCTGCGACGATCACGGCCTTGCCGCTTCCTCCGCCGAAAATGCAGTAATAGAACAGCCACATGATCAGGATCACGGGCACGCTCCTGAATACGAAGCACAGACCGCGTCCGATCGATGAAACGATCTTCTTTTCAAAACACATCAGATAGCTGATCGCGCAGCCCAGCAGAGCTGCAAAGATCCATGCGGTGACCGTCACTGCGGCGGTCACGAGAACCCCTTTGGCAATCTGATAATATGCGCCTCCGGAGATCAGGTTATTGGATATGGCGTTAAAGATATTAGTGATAAATCTCATGTCCTGCCTCTTTCTCTCTTATTTCAAATACAGGAACTCATAGTCCTGCACATCAAGATACCCCTCACTCATTACCCAGCTCTTCGTACCTTCGGTCGTAACCTTTCCGGCTCCGTAACTGAAGATCAGGTCGACCTTGCCGCTCATCAGCGATGAAAATGCGGTCTCGTTGTCGAGTACAACAAATTTGACGCTGCGCTGGAGTACCAGTCCGATCATGTCCATCAGAGCGCAGCAGTAACCGTAAGGCCTGCCGTTCTCATCGATCAGCTCGACCGGAGGCACCGCTCCCGTCACTCCGACTTTCAGGACCTTGTTCTGGCTGTAAAAGACCTTGTGGACCTTGTCGTTTACCATCATGTCCTTCACGCCGTATTTGGCCGTCCCCTCGTCAAGTGCGCCGTCGATATATTTGCTCTTCAGGTCGTCGAGCGTTCCGTCCGCCCGCAGGAAGATCAGAGTCTGGCTGATCTCGTCGATCAGCGCCCTGCCCTTTTCCGTATTCGCCGTCGCCATGCCGAATGAGAATCTCGGCTCCGCGGTATTCTGTATCGCAGCCATGTCCGAGGTATCGAGCTTTGCCAGCGTCTCATCCTTCTGCATCAGGTATTTCGCGGTAATATCGGTGGTCCATAAGACGCTCGCCGAACCGCTCTTTAGCGCGTACAGGCACTCGTCGATGCTGCCCAGTCCCTTGTATCTTCCGAGCTTCCTTCCCGTCAGGCTCCTGAAGAATATCGCCGCGCTGTTGTCGGGCATCCTGCCCGAAACCCCCACGAGCGTCTTCCCCGTCAGATCATCCGCCGAGCTGAGCTTTCCGCCCTTCGCGGCAGGCTTCTTAAATCCCGCGCCCGTAAGCAGCAACAGCAATACAAAGCAGACAAGGATCGTAAGCCATTTTGATTTGTTCGTCATATCTCCCTGTCCTCTCATTCTATTGAAATTCCGATGATCTTCTCACTTCTTGTCGCAAGCACGATCCTGTTGCCGAAGATCACGGGCGTCGCCTCGATGCCTGAGCCGAAGTTCCTTTTGTCCAGGACCTTGCCGTTCGCCGCATTGATCAGGAGCAGGTCTCCGTTCTGGCAGCCCTGCAGCAGGTAAGCCCTGCCCGACTGCGAGAATGTCAGCACGCTCGAGCTCCAGGAATACATGTCGAGGTCGAGCGTCCACTCCTCTTTTCCGGTGTGCTTGTTCAGCGCTACCAGCATTCCGCCTTCGATCTCCGGAAGCTTCGATACGGAATAGAAAATGTAATCCGAAACGATGCCGCTGCCCGGGACTCCCGTCGAGAGCACGCCTCCCGCGTAACCCTTGACCGTGTGAACCTCGTAAGGCTTCTTCCAGACGATGCTGCCGTTCATCGCGTTGATCTTGTAGATCGCAGCCTCGCCCATGCTGTGCGAATTGTAGTTGTATTTAAGCGTGGTGGCAATGTAAACGTACTTGTTCGATCCCTCGGCCTCAAAGATCGGTGAGGAATTGATATCCTCGTTCAGCTCCTGAACCCAGACCATCTTCATGGTGTTCAGGTCGAGGCAGTAGAAGGTGCCCGCATTGTCTCCGATATAGAGATACCCGCCGTATACCGCTCCGCTGCACTCGCTGCCCCAGAGATATCCGCTCTGCGAATACTTGTCCTCTATCGTAAAGGTGTAATCGATGAACTCCGAAGGAGCGATGCTCAAACGTCCGCTCGCCCTGTCGTACTGCGTGTTCAGGCGCATCGTGTAGATCACGCCGTTCTCGCCGGGCTGGATCAGGGTATCTGTCACAGGATCTATGATCGGCGAAGAATCGTAAGCGTGCCATGTGCGCGGCGCGAAATCGTCGTTATATCCGCCCTCGTAGAGGAGCTTTCCGTCGATCAGGCTGTAGATGTAGAAGCGCTGGCAGACATTCTCGCCGAACTGTCCGGTCTGCGCATCGCCCGAGCCGCAGAAAAGCAGCGGCGTTCCGTCGGGATAAAGCGATGCTGTGCCCTTAAAGGTCATGCCGACATAGATCGTAGGCCTTGTCTCCTCGCCGGTTTCTATGTCGAGGAAATGTATGCAGCCGTCCATACCGGGATAAATGACTTCGGTGAGTCCCTTTTTGCTCTTCGCGGAATCAAAAAGGTTCATCACAGACTTCACGTCATCGTCCCAGCGCACGATTATGGGCTGTCCGGTCCAGCCGTTGCCCGACCAGTAATCGACGCCGTTGGACTTAAGCACCTTACCGGTCGAATAGGTCCAGCTGCCCGATGTGAACTTCTCGCTCTCGATGGCCGCATTCCCGACAGAGGTCATCGACCTCGTATAATTGCCGCGGAATGTGAGCATTCCCTTCACTCCCGCAAGTCCCGTGGCGAAATCATAGGAAAAATCTATCTTTTCGCCCCTCGATACCGCACTGACGATCTGTCCGTCGGCTCTGAGCTTTTCGACTACCTTATGCGCCGCAGGATCGGTCTCCTCGGTGCAGTATGCGGTCATGCGGTCAGCTCCCTCGGTCGCCGACGCGTTATATACCACATCCAGGCTTCCGGCCGTATTGTGCATATAGTTGTAGAAATATTTGGGATTTCCGACCTTTACCAGCGTCTTAAATCCAACGAACATCAGGATCAGCACCAGCACGACCGCAGCCGCGACAATGCATTTTACCCTGTTCTTTTTTATAAATTCAAGTATCTTCATCTTTAATTCCTTCAGAAAAGCTTACCCAGCTCGCTCACATGTCCGATGCCGATCAGTTTGATCCTGTCGGTCTTTATGCTGCGCGCGTTCACCGCGGGGAGAATGCAGGTCTCGTAGCCGAGATTGATCGCTTCGTTCACACGGGCCTCGGCCTGCGAAACGCCGCGAACCTCGCCCGTCAGTCCGACCTCACCGAATACGATCGAGTTCTCGGGCAGCGGTCTCGACTTAAAGCTCGAAAGGATCGCCATGACGATCGCCAGATCGATCGCAGGCTCCCCGACTCTCATGCCTCCCGCCACATTAATATAGGCGTCGCAGAAACCCAGAGACAGCCCCAGTCTTTTCTCGAGCACCGCAAGGAGCAGGTTTACTCTGTTGGTGTCCGCGCCGTTTGCCGTCCTGCGGGGCATATTGAACGCGGTCTTGCAGACAAGTGCCTGAACCTCAAGGAGTATCGGTCGCGTGCCCTCGACGGATGCCGCGATGACCGAACCCGGCTCCCCGACCGGATGGCCCTGCAGCATGTACTCCGAAGGATTCCTGACTTCTACCAGGCCCTCGCTCCTCATCTCGAACACTCCGACCTCATTGGTCGAGCCGAAACGGTTCTTGACCGCGCGGAGTATCCTGTATGATGAAGAATTATCACCCTCAAAGTAGAGCACGGTGTCCACCATGTGCTCGAGCACGCGGGGTCCGGCAACCACACCTTCCTTTGTCACATGTCCTACTATAAATATCGTGATGCCGAGGCTCTTGCCGATGCGCAGCAGCGCTCCGGTCGTCTCTCTTACCTGGCTTACGCTGCCGGGCGACGAAGAGATGTCCTCCCTGAACATGGTCTGTATCGAATCGATCACGACCACGTCGGGCTTCATCTCTGTGATCGTCTCTTCGATCGAGTCAAGACTCGTCTCCGCGAGCAGATGCATGTCCTTTGAAAATCCTCCGAGCCTGTCGGCGCGCATCTTTATCTGACGCAGCGATTCCTCTCCGGAAATATAGAGCACTTTCAGATCCTTTGCCGCGAGCACCCTGCAGACCTGCAGGAGCAGCGTCGATTTGCCGATGCCGGGATCTCCTCCCACCAAAACAAGCGAGGCTTTAACGATACCGCCGCCCAATACGCGGTCAAACTCCTCGATATCCGTCTTCGTCCTCGCATCTTCATGCATATCGATCTTAGACAAAACCACGGGCTCAGACTTCTGCCCGCGGACTGCTGTTACGGTTTTTGCCGAGGTCTTCGGTGCCACGGGTTCCTCGACAAAACAGTCCCAGGACTTGCATCCCGGACACTGACCGAGCCACTTCGGGCTCTCATATCCGCATTCTTTGCAGAAAAATACAGATTTATTCTTTGCTCCCATTAAAAATACGCCCCCAAAATAGTATAATGATTATATCACTTTT
>JAEEXY010000046.1 GCA_016288005.1 Lachnospiraceae bacterium | reverse complement strand
GCGATCATCAGCTATCTTCCCGGCAAGACCGTTGACGAGAACGAAGCTGCGATGCGCGACGCGATGAAGAACATCAGGACAGGTCAGGTAACCTATGCCGTTCGCGATACGAAGATAGACGGCAAGGAGATCAAGATGGGCGACTACATGGGCCTCGACGATCATACGATCCAGAGTGTCGGAACAGACCTTTTCGAGACCGCTGTAGGGCTTATCGAGTCGATGATAGATGAGGATTCGGAGCTCATCAGTATCTATTACGGCGAGGAGGCCGACGAGGCTTCCGCACAGGCAATCGCCGATGCCGTAATGGAGAAGCATGACAGTGTAGATGTTGAGATACATAACGGCGGACAGCCGATCTATTATTACATTGCTTCCGTCGAATAAGAAAGCGTGGACAAATGCAGCTATCAGAACTGAGAAAGACCATTATGGTCATCGATGATATGGCAGCCATTCTGGAACATGCGAAGCAGCTGCTAAAGGACGAATACAGTGTTATCCCGTGTATTTCAGCCAAACAGGCGCTCGAGATCATGGACAAGCGTAAGCCGGATCTTATACTGGTGGACATCAATATGCCCGAGATGGACGGTTTTGATTTCATCAGACGGATCAAATCGGACGAGCGTTTTTCGGATGTGCATGTGATGATGATCACGGCGGAGATCACATCCCAGATCGAGAGCAAGGGCTATGAGCTCGGTGCGGAGAACTTTGTTCTTAAGCCTTTCTCGCAGCCTGTGATGATCAGAAAGATAACGGAGTGTTTAAAGCGCTTTTAATAAGACAAGGTGCCTGTCACCGTATGGTGACAGGCACCTTTTTCGTTTTTGTATTTGTATTAATCAGGTCTCTTCGCGAGTGTCACGGTAACGGTGTGTTCCTCGTAGCGGCCCGCCCTGATCGTCTGAACGGTCAGCTCTGCGGTCTCACCGACCCTGATCTTTGAAATGCGGTTCTTCAAGTCCTCCATGGTGCTGACCTTTCTGCCGTTGATCGCTGTGATGATATCGCCCTCACGCAGCTCCGAAGCGGCGGCGGGAGAGTCTGGAGCGATGGAGAATACATATACGCCTACGGGCATGCCGAAGCCGGTAGAGTAGGACTCAGTGACGTCCTTGCCTTCGATGCCGAGATATCCGATCTCGGAAGCGTCAAGCGTAACATCATCTATCAGATCGTTGATGATCGGGATAGCTGTATTGATCGGGATGGCGTAGCCCATGCCTTCAACGCTGGTATCGGAATATTTGACCGAATTGATGCCGATGACCTGTCCGTGTACGTTGAGAAGTGGACCGCCGCTGTTGCCGGGATTGATCGCGGTATCGGTCTGGATCAGGCTGTTTGTATTGCCTTCGACGGTGACTTCGCGGTTAAGCGCGCTGATGTAGCCGACTGTGGTCGACTGTCCGTAGCCGAGCGCATTGCCGATCGCGATCGACATCGAACCGACAGTTACGGTGTCTGAATCGCCCAGTGACGCGATCCTGACTGCCGCGAGATCGTCTTCGGAAAGATCGCTCAAGTAGACCGAGATGACTGCCAGATCGTAGCTCGGATCCGTACCTACGGTCTCGGCGGGAACAACCTTTTCGTTGCAAAGTGTTACGGTGATCTCCTGAGCGTCCGCCACAACGTGGTTATTGGTGGCTATGTAGAGCTTATCGGAGCTCTGCGATACAAAGAAGCCCGTGCCGCTGGCCGTGCCGGAATAGGTCTGAGGCATGCCCCAGAAGCTTTCCTGCGTGTAGGTTATCTTACAGTTGATGGCGACTACGGCGGGGGTCATGGTCTCAACAACGGCGCTGACATCGTTTGTCGAGAGCGAGAGAGGACTGATCGCGGCATCTGGAACCGCTGTGGGTGTGAGCACGTCATAGCCCTTTTCCGAACCGCTGCCGATCTCATTGATGACCGGTGAGCCGATGACCGTTGACTGTTCGTCCGAACCGCCGGCCCTGTAGATCTGATATCCTATGCTGCCGCCGAATCCGACGATTATCGCGAGCGCGACGATCAGCAATACTCTTAAGATAACTTTTACTGCTTTCTTTTCTTTCTTTGCTGTCATATTGTTACCTCCTGACAAATGCTGCCTGCATCTGTTTTCTGAAACCCATTTTAGACGGAAATTGTGATGCAATTGTGATGGGATGGTGAAGTAAATGTTAAAAAATGAATGCTTAAGGTTACAAAAGTTAATGCTTGTTTATCTCAGACTGTTTAATTATAATTATTATGTAAGCGTTTATAATTCGAGTCGGTAGATTAAAGGAGGATCAGTCCATGGCCGGAAAGAAAAACGGGAAATCGGTTTTTGCGGCAGTGGCGGTCTTTGCTCTTATTGTGATCGGTGCCATAGCGTATTCAAAGATATCCGACATGACATTCAAGAGCAATCCCGGGATCGTCGGCAATACCGCCGGAAACCTCTACAATTACGGCATGTTCTGCGATGACGGAGAACGCATTTATTTTTCAAATTACAGGGATCAGGGGCTTTTCTATTCGATGAGCTACGATCTCGATGATTTTAAATTTATTACGAAAGATGTGGTCAGGTTTATCAATCACGATGACCATTATCTGTACTATTCGAGAATGAACAACCTCAAGGACCAGGCGGCGCAGTCGGTGTTCACTTTTTACAGCAACGGAGTTTTCCGCATAACACCGAACGGCAGGCACCAGAAGATGCTCTGGAACAAGCCTGTGGGTTCCGTGCTGTATTACGACGGACAGGTTTATTATCAGCATTATGCCGAAGGTGAGCCGCTGACGATCCACAGGACCGATATCGACGGCAAGGACGATGTGAAACTGAGTCTCGATGAGTCTGTGCTCGTGTCCGCAGCGGGCTCGAGGCTGTATTACGGAGGCTTGTCGGGCGACAGAGGCCTCTACAGCGTCGGTGAGTCGTCTCTGGCAGGTACCAAGGTTCTGGACGGCAGTTTCTATAATCCCTGGGTCATCGGCAGCACGGTTTATTATATCGATGTTAACGACCATCACAGGCTGAAGTCGGTCGGGCTGGACGGTTCCGGCGGTGAGACACTTTCGAAAAAGAGCATCAGTGCTTATAACATCACGGCAACAGGCCGATATATATTTATACAGTGTGATACTTCGGGTGAGGCCGGACTGTATATGATAGACCGTTCCACGGGTGATGAAAGGCTGATCAGGGAAGGTAATCACAAATGGATAAATATAGTCGGAGACCGCTGCTTTTTCTATGATTCGAGCGGCACATCCGTCTATTACTATACCATCGGGGCGGGAGTTTCCGTATTCGATCCGCCCGTTCTTAAAAAATAATCCGGAGAGTATTGTGAGATGTGGTATCGCAAACACTATAAATTATTATGCATGATTTTTTTAGGGGTGCTGCTGGTCGGGTGGACGACCTTCATCAACCGGGCAGACAAAGCGGTTTATTCCGATGCGGCAGTGAGTCCCGCGGATGATAAGGATTCACCGCCAGCTTCCACGGTTCCCGATGATATAACGCAGGTTGCCGATGGGACGGACAAAACCCTGACGGATACTCCTGCGACGGCTGAGCCCGCACCGCCTACATCGGCGCCCGCGACCGATATACCGGAGCCTACGGATGAGCCTGCGGCCGATCCGGTTCCCACCGATGCACCGACTGATATCCCGCAGCCGACAGATGAGCCTCAGCCTACGGCAGAGCCCACAGCGGAGCCTACCGCCGAGCCCAGTCCCGAACCTACTCCTACCGAGGCTCCCGTCGAGCCCGGTTTTACGATCACATTCAAATATGCGCTGGCCAATGTTGAGAGCCGCCTGAATATCCGCAGCGGCGCTGGTACGGATTATTCCACGATCGCCTATATGAAGCCGATGGGCTACTGTGAGGTCCTCGAGTGGGGCAGTGAGTGGACCAAGATCAGATCCGGCAGTGTGACGGGATATGTATATACGGTTTATCTGATGTTCAACGATGATGCTCTCAATAAACTGAAGAGCATGAACAAGATATTCGTTCGCGTGACCTCGAACACCGTAAATATCCGTTCGGAGGCGACCACGGACAGCGCGGTTCTGGGCAAGGGATCCTTAGGTTCCAAGTTCATCTATCTGCCCGAATCCTCTGTTGAAGGCTGGTACTGCATACAGTTCAGCGAGACTCAGAAAGGCTATATCACGGAGCAGTATTCCGAAGTTTACATCGATACATCGACCGCGATCCCACTGTCTTAATAACGCAAAAACGGTGCCTGTCACTCTGAATGGGTGACAGGCATCATAGAGATAAAGAATAAAATTACGGAAAGGAATATAAACAATGTTTGATGCATCAGTATTTACGATCGACGAATCGAACTTAAGCTCTCGTATCGGGCAGGCTTCCCATTATCTTGAGGAGTATGAGAAGGAAGTAGCACGCGCTCAGGGCGCTGCGGGCTATGTATTCCGCAACAAGGAAGACGCGCTCGGAAGGATAAAGCTACTTGTTGAGTTCGCTCCGAACGATGAGCGCATTCAGGCGCTTTATGCACGCGCAAAGGCCTGCGTAAAGGGCGGAGCCGGCAATATCAATACCGTTGATCCCGCTATGACCGTATATCTTGAGAATGAAGAGAACCTTCGCAAGCATTTTGCCGATGCGAGTGAAAAGGCGTGGAACGATTTCCTCGCTGCGAATTCGGAAAACAAAGTCGATAAGAACTTCCCCGTTCCGGATTTCAAGAAGTATACTATCGAGGATATGAGGGACAAGATCGTTGTGCTGGATGACATCAGATATCCTGACAATCAGTTCGACGGCACAGACGGAGAATATATCTGGACAGGAACACGCTCGGACGGTATGTATTTCTTAAAGATCGACGGAAGAGAGTGGCTCGGACCTTATGAGGCGGTTAAGCGTTACCGCCGCCAGGTTGACAGCACGATGGCCGATGTTCACGAGTGGTCTGTGATCGGTAAGATCACAGGCATTACCTACGATATTCCCGACGCCAACGAGAGTAAGACTTCAGCGCCCGTTATGGCCTGGGTTGTCGAGCCTATCGCACTGTACGTCCCCGGTCATATCATGGGCGAATACTGCGAAGCCGGCGAGCACACCGGTAAGTTCATTGACGAGGAGAAGCTCGAGGCACTGAAGGAAGGCTTCTACACGGTTAAGGACATTCCTGCCGATGTTACTCCCGAGAGACTTGTCGAGATCTTCATGTATGCGATCAAAGAGAAAAATTACAAGCTTTATCTTGACTGCATCGATCCTTCGAGAAAAGAGAATCCCGTACAGCAGAGCATGCTGACATATCATTGGGATCTGCATCAGGAGCGCTTCCACAACGAATACGTTCATGCGAATATCAATGCGGACAAGACCGTTACCCGCGTGATAAAGGGTTACGACGATCAGAGCATCGACAATTTCTTCCTGGATGACGAGGAGCAGAACAAGATCAAACAGGCTTACGGTGAGAAGGAAGAAGAGGCTATCGTTCAGACTGCCGCGTTTGATAAGAACGGCAAGCAGATCGGATCTCCCGCGAGCCACATCTTAAAGCGCACGGGCAGCGGAAGATGGTATATCGAGACTTACGAAAGCAGATTCTGATGAGAAAGGAGACTTAAAATGCCTGAAGAAAACGTTAATACAATGTCTGAAAACGACGAAAAGCAGAAAGCCGGGAGCAGACTGGATGCAATGTCCATGCATAAATCGGATGTCGAGGCTTTGACGAATAAAATAAACGATCTTGCCCATGCGACCATTGACGCTTATGTAAAGCTTCATATGGCCCAGGGCTATACGTCAACGGAAGAGGCACTCAACGCTTTCGCTGATGAGCTGCTCTTCGGTACACTCTATGATTTCCGTGAAAAGAATAAATGGTTAAAGGGCGTAGATTACGGCGATCTCGACAAAATGGCGAACGCCGACGCCGGCCAGACCGCAGAGGATCTGATGGCCGCGATGGAAATGTGGCGTATCTTAAACGGCAAGGGCATGGAGATGCTCAATAATGTATATACATACATTCAGGAAGTGCTCGGCAGCGGCATTCTGAGACGGGCATACAGAGTTTTGCGTGAAGATATGATCATGCGCGATAATCATTATTCCGACATTCTCGATTGCCTTAATAACGCTTTTGAAGAGTATGACGCAGTTATGAAACGCTATAAGCAGTCAAGTATCTACGATGAGATCCCGGCAAGGAAAGAAAACGGATATATGACCAATTATAAGCTTGTTGAAGAGCGCATGCTCGCAGATATCGCGAAAACAAGAGACCTCAGAGAGATAATACATGACAGGTTAAGTTACCCCGATCCGTACTGGTTCAATTATTTTACCGTTATCGACGGTGATACAAAGATATTGAGCCGGCTTCCCGAAGGGTCGAAATTCGATGAGGAACTTGTAAAGATAGCCAACCTCAATAACGAAGTATGCGGTTATCTCGAGTCGACAGGAAAGATGCTGACTCCGCTCAGCAAGAACATAAATGATGTGTTCTACGGCCTCAGAGTCACTTTCAAAGATGCAAGGGATATCGCCAACAACTACAGGTTCAATACTTCCGAATTCCCTTATACGATCATGCATTACAGCTCAAGCGTGAAGAGAGTGGGCGGAAGCCTGATGTCACTGAAGGATCCCGTAACGAACGGTACGCAGTATACCGACATGAGCTGGGCCCTGCTTCAGAACGCCGAAAAGGTTGCGTCCGAAGTTGCAAAGCAGGCACCGTAAAAACCAATAAAAGCGCCTTCCGGGGAAGGCGCTTTTATTTTATCTCTTCTTAAGCTTAGTCACTGCAAATATGATCGCTCCCATCGAAAGGAAGATACCGGTCAGCGTAAGTCCGAGCGGGAAATCATCGCCGGTTTTGGGGGTTGAATCCTTTTTGCCGGAGTTATTGCCCGAGTTGTTGCCCGAACCGTTGCCGCCTCCTGACGAAGGAGTGGGAGTGGCTGTAACCGTCTGTACCGGTGTGGGAGTGGCTGTAGCGGCGATGATGGGAGTAGGTGTGGGTGAAGGCTTGGGAGTGGGAGTAGGAGTTGTCTCGTCCTCGTCATCCTCCTCGGTGCCGTCGCCGTAATCGTCCGGGTCCTCATCGTCCTCGTCCTCGTAGGCATCGCTGTCGCTGTCATCATCGGTATAGCTTTCGGGATCGTTGTAAACAAAGCCGTAGAAAGCCGAATAATCGGTGGCGGATGTCATCGTCATCCTGATGTAGTAAACATCATCGATATTGTAGAGCTGAAGCGGATAGACCTGTGTGAGCTTGCCCGATGAGAGCTTATAGAACGCGCAGTCGTCGGGATGCTCCTGGGCATCGAGCGGGAGAGGGAAGTATATCTCGAGCTTGCTCGAGGTGACCGAAACATCGTCGCCCTCTTCACTGTATTTGTAGAGGAATGTCTTCATGTAGCAGATGAAGTCCTCATTGTAATCGATATTGTTTTTGTCGAGCGCGGTCTTGAAGCTCTCCTCAGCGGCATCCTGATCAAAGTAAAGGTAGTAATCCTCGACATTGCTGACCGATGAAGTGAACTTGGCATAGACGTCATCGCCGATCGGATCGGGGAAATTGTCGGTGTAGAGGTTATATTCCTCGTCGTCGATCGTGATCGAAGCCGCATTGGCGGCGTTTGCGCCGACGGCGGGACGCAGCATCAGGCAGGCCGCCAGAACTGCTGCAAGGGTAGTGATCATCAGAAATCTTTTTTTCATGTCCCAAGTCTCCGTTCCGTGCATGGATAACAGTGCACATTAGTGAATTAATTTGAGATACGTCGCGCGACCACAACAAAACGGCCGTCCTCGACCGAATACTCACAGGTCGAGAGTGTGATAAGGTAGTCGCTGCTGACCGCTGTCGCCTCGATATCGTAGAGCGACATGCTGCGGATAGTATTGTAATAGTTCTCGAACTCTTCGGGCGTGTCGGCCTGAATGAAATTATAGAATTTAAACGTATTCTCGCCGACATAGCTGACATTCGATTTGAACACGGCTATGATCTCGTACATAGCCTCCTCGTATATAGTATCAAATCGGATGAATTTGTGTTTTTCGTAATAGCTTTTGCTCTCGTATTTCAAAAGATCGGCAAACATCGCGCCGCTCTTCATATTGTGGCCGTAGATGATCAGGTTAGTGCTCGGGAGACGGGTGATGCAGCGGTTGTCCATGAAGGGCAGGCCGCTCTTGGTCTCCTCCTTATAATAGTTGCGGTGCAGGTAATACTCCTCGTCGTAGACGGTCTGCATGACGGGATAATCGACATTGGTGCCGTCTATGCTGATCCAGCCGACTATGTCGGGATTCATGTCGTAAAGTGTACGGTACTTATCAAGGACCTGTTTCTCTTCTGGAGACGCTGATATATCGGTCTCATCCGAGACCACGTATCTGCCGGTCTCAAAATCCTGGGTAAGGGTAACGGAGGATTCACCGACCATCTTTTTGAGCTTTGCGTTGTCCAGCGAATCCTCGTAAGCATCGAGCGAATACAGGCTCAGACGGAGGGCGCAGACGATCAGTATAATAATGCTGACGACGATGATCAGCAATAAGACCAGCTTCCGGTTTGCTGCTTTATTTTCTGACATAATCATAAAACCTCATACTGCTTTAAGTGTACAATATCTTGTGGTGAAAGACAAGTATTCCTACTAAATATTTTGGCATAGAGGGGAAGACATTATCACGATTAGCAAAATTTAATAATCTGAGAGCACTAATTCCGCTTGACCGCCATCAAAGCAGATTTTAAAATCAGAATAGAATAGCGGGCGAATGGATTCTGCCCGATAATTTCACTTCATAAAGGGAGGTATTTATGCAGATCAAAAGTGTACTTGACAGTTCCTTTAAGAAATACGGCAAGGTCGTAAAGGGTATCGACTGCAGCAAGATGCTCGAGGCCCTTTCAAAGAAGCCCATGCCCGCGGACAGCGTGGTTTACGTGCCCGGTGACGCGGATCTTGAGGCTGCTGCCGGAGCAATCGATTTTTCAAAGAGCTTTTTCGGCGGACTCGAGGCTCAGATCGGCTACTGCAACGGCAATAACAAGCTGCTCAACGCGGTAGAGTATCATCGCTGCAGCGAGGTTAACATCGCGCTCTACGACACCATCTTACTTATCGGCGATCAGAGGGATATCGAGGATGATTTCACCTATGACACATCCAAGATCGAGGCTTACAAGATCCCCGCAGGTACCGCGGTAGAACTCTACGCGACGACCCTCCATTACGCTCCCTGCAATGGAGAGCCTCAGGGCTTCAGGGTTATCGTTGTTCTGCCCAAGGGAACGAACTACGATATCAAGGATTACCCCGATAAGACACCCGAGGACAGGCTGCTCATGGCTCAGAACAAGTGGCTGATCGCTCACAAGGACGGCGGACAGGATCCCAGAGCGTTCATCGGTCTCAAGGGCGAAAACGTAAGCATCTGATATCTCATATTTGAAAGGAATCAAAATTATGCTTTATATTGGTGTGGATCTCGGTACTTCCGCTGTTAAGCTCCTGCTGATGGAGGGCAGCGGAAAGATCGTTAAGATCGCTTCGAGAGAGTATCCTCTGTATTTCCCTCATCCCGGCTGGTCGGAGCAGAAGCCCGAGGACTGGTGGAGCAATGTGCTCGAGGGCATCAAAGAGCTTACCGCAGAGTGCGATAAGTCACAGGTGGCCGGCATCAGCTTCGGCGGACAGATGCACGGACTCGTTATCCTCGATGCGAACGACAATGTCATCCGTCCCGCGATCCTTTGGAACGACGGACGTACACAGAAGGAAACCGATTATCTGAACAATGTCATCGGCAAGGATAAGCTGGTCGAGCTGACCGCTAATATCGCTTTTGCCGGATTTACGGCTCCCAAGATCCTCTGGGTTAAGGCAAACGAGCCCGAGAATTTCAAAAAGATAGCAAAGATCATGCTGCCCAAGGATTTCCTCGCTTACAAGATGTCCGGCACCTTCTGCACGGATGTGAGCGACGCTTCGGGCATGCTGCTGCTGGATGTAAAGAACAGGTCCTGGTCTAAGGAAATGCTCGATATCTGCGGCGTTTCCGAGTCCCAGATGCCTAAGCTCTTCGAGAGCTACGAGGTAGTCGGAACTCTTAAGCCCGATGTTGCCGCAGAGCTTGGTCTTTCGACAAATGTCAAGATTGTCGCCGGCGCGGGTGACAATGCCGCAGCCGCGGTAGGCACCGGAACCGTAGGCGACGGACGCTGCAATATCAGCCTGGGTACAAGCGGCACCGTATTCATCTCGAGCAAGACCTTTGAGAAGAACGACAATCCCGCGATCCATCTCTTCGACCATGCGGACGGCACCTATCATCTGATGGGCTGCATGCTTTCGGCGGCGTCCTGCAACAAGTGGTGGATGGAGGATATCATCGGCACAAAGGCATTTGCGGACGAGCAGAAGTCTATCACAGACGACAAACTCGGAAACAATCATGTTTATTTCCTGCCTTATCTGATGGGAGAGCGTTCACCTCACAACAATCCCGACGCGAGAGGCGCGTTCATCGGTATGTCGATGGATTCGACCAGAGCCGACATGACTCAGGCGGTACTCGAGGGCGTAGCGTTCGGTCTTCGTGATTCCGTAGAGGTTGCACGCAAGCTCGGCATTAAGCTCGAACGCACGAAGATCTGCGGCGGCGGAGCAAAGAGCCCGCTCTGGAAAAAGATCATCGCGAACGTCATGAACCTCAAGGTTGACGTTATCGAGTCCGAGGAAGGCCCCGGCTACGGCGGAGCGATACTTGCGGCCGTTGCGTGCGGTGAGTACGCCAGCGTCGAAGAGGCTGCGGCGAAGCTCGTAAAGGTGATCGATACCGTTGAGCCCGATCCCGAGATCGCGGCCAGATACGAGGCGCAGTACGCTAAGTTCGTGAAGATGTATCCCGCATTAAAGGATATTTACACGGAAATAAAATAATTTTGAACAAAAATGCAATAATCTTTACTGTATGATTTTGACCGGCCGTATGATAGAATATTATCGTACGGCGGCCTGTTACCGCTGTTAATGTCTGCCGTTCGGGCAGCGTTTATAAAACAATAAAAGGAGAGCATGAAATGATCGATCTTGAGAAAGTAAAAAACATTCCGGACGTGAAGCTCGGAATCATTGCCGTCAGCCGTGACTGTTTCCCGATCAAGCTGTCGGAAAAGCGCCGCGCCGCCATCAAGAAGGCGTACAAGGGTGACCTTTATGAGTGTCCCGTAACCGTTGAGAACGAGGCTGATTACCTGAAGGCCGTTGCCGATGTAAATAAGGCAGGCTGCAACGCACTCGTTGTTTTCCTCGGAAACTTCGGACCCGAGACTCCCGAGACTCTTATCGCTAAGAGCTTCGACGGCCCCGTTATGTTTGTTGCCGCTGCAGAGGGCGACGGTGATCTGATCAACGGACGCGGAGATGCGTACTGCGGTATGCTCAACTGCTCATATAACCTCGGAATGCGTCATCTGAAGGGCTATATCCCCGAGTACCCTGTAGGTACCGCTAAGGATATCGCAAAGATGATCGCTGATTTCGTTCCGGTAGCACGTGCGGTTATCGGCGTTAAGAACCTTAAGATCATTACCTTCGGTCCCAGACCTCAGGATTTCTTCGCATGCAACGCGCCCATCAAGGGTCTCTATGAGCTCGGCGTTGAGATCGAAGAGAACTCGGAGCTTGACCTCTATGTAAGCTTCAAGGCTCATGAGAACGATCCCAGAATCCCCGACGTATGCAAGCATATGGAAAAGGAAATGGGCAAGGGCAAGTTCTACAAGGAGCTCAATGCGCGCATGGCACAGTTCGAGCTTACTCTGCTTGACTGGGCAAACGATCACAAGGGCGCCCGCAAGTACGTTGCTTTCGCTGACAAGTGCTGGCCCGCATTCCCCGAGACATTCGGATTTGAGCCCTGCTACGTAAATTCACGTCTTGCATCGCGCGGTATCCCCGTAGCATGTGAGGTTGATATCTACGGCGCTCTTTCGGAGTACATCGGCGCATGCGTATCCGACGATGCGGTTACACTGCTCGACATCAACAACTCCGTTCCTGAGAAGCTCTTCAACGACGAGATCAAGAAGAAGTACAAGAAGTACACCTTAACCGATACATTCATGGGCTTCCACTGCGGAAATACACCTTCCTGCAAGATGTGCGCAGACCGTGCGATCAAGTATCAGCTGATCCAGCACAGACTGCTTGAGCCCGCAGGCAGCGATCCCGATTTCACACGCGGAACGCTCGAGGGCGATATCGCAGCCAGCGACATCACATTCTATCGTCTGCAGTGCGACAGCGAGGGCAACCTTCGTTCGTACATCGCAGAGGGTGAGGTTCTCGATGTTAAGACCGGTTCGTTCGGCGGCATCGGTATCTTCGCTATCAACGAGATGGGACGTTTCTACCGCCACGTACTCGTTCAGAAGAGATATCCTCATCACGGAGCAGTTGCTTTCGGCCACTACGGAAAGGCACTCTTCGAGGTATTCAAGTTCTTAGGCGTTCAGGACATCGCTTACAACCAGCCCAAGAGCCTTCCTTATCCCACAGAGAATCCCTGGGCATAATTGAGGAATAAGATAATAGAGAGACAATATTGAGACAATGGGGACGGTTCTTCTGTCTGCTTTAGTGCGCAGACAGAAGAACCGTCCCCTTGTCTTTGATATATATTTGATGGTATAATAAAATTTAACGTAAAGGCTATATTTATCGAGTATTCACCGAACACCGAAAGGGACCCGCGAGATGCACAGTATCGTTTATACAAATGACAATTGCATAGGCTGCAATAAGTGCATTAATGTCTGCAGCGCGATCGGTGCCTGTATTTCGACCGAAAAGGACGGCAAAGCCAGGATCGAAGTTGACGGGACCAAGTGCGTCGCGTGCGGCAGCTGTATGGACGTCTGCGTGCACGGAGCGCGTGAGTTCGAGGACGATACGGAGCGTTTCTTTAAGGATCTCGAGAGCGGAGAGCCCATTTCACTGCTTCTGGCACCCGCTTTTAAGGCAAACTATCCCGACGAGTACGATTCGGTTCTCGGCGGACTTAAGAAGCTCGGCGTAAAAAGGATAATCAGCGTTGCCTTCGGTGCCGACATCTGCACCTGGGGCTATTTAAATTACATCAAAGAAAATTCATTCTACGGCGGCATATCACAGCCATGTCCCGCAGTCGTTTCATATATCGAAAGATATCTTCCGGAACTGCTGCCCAAGCTTTTCCCCGTACAGAGCCCGCTCATGTGCGCTGCGATCTATGCCAGGAGGCAGCTCGGCATCACAGACCGTTTCGCATTCATCAGTCCCTGCATCGCCAAAAAGATGGAAATTGAGGATCCTCATAACGAGGGTCTGGTTCAGTATAACGTAACTTTCGAGCATCTGATGCATTATGTGCGCGAGAAAAGTATCACCGGTGAGTCCGCGTGCAGCGAGATAGAATACGGCCTCGGATCGTTTTATCCCACGCCGGGCGGCCTGGCGGAGAACGTCAAATGGTTCCTCGGAGACAATGTTTTCATACGTCAGATCGAAGGTGAGAGACGCCTGTATCAGTGGATGCACCAGAACCGCGAAAAGATCCGGAACAGCTTGACGCCGTTCCTGTTCATCGATGCGCTTAACTGCGACAAGGGCTGCATCTGCGGTACTGCGGTAGATCCGGTTAAATCCGAGACGGACGAGGCGCTGTACGCTCTGTACAGGATCCGCGAGGAATCAAAGAAAAACGACCCCGGCAATGCCTGGTCACGCTGCGATACGCCTGAGGAGCGTCTGGCCAGTTTCAACAGACAGTTCGAGATGCTCGACCTCAACGATTATCTGAGGGGCTATACCGATAAATCGGCAGGATGCGGTTATCTGGTGCCCGACGAAGAGGCCCTGAACGCTATATTTATCAGCATGAACAAGCTGACCGAGGAGTCGAGGCAGATCAACTGTACCTGCTGCGGCTATGACGGCTGCATGCAGATGGCCACCGCGATATTCAACGGCTTCAACCATAAGGAAAACTGCATTTACTACGAAAAAACGATGGTGCATGAGCTCGAGATCGAAAAGGCGATAGCAGAGGAAGCTACTCTCGCAAAGAGCGCATTCCTCGCGAATATGTCGCATGAGATCCGTACACCCATCAACGCCGTTCTCGGCATGAATGAGATGATACTGCGCGAGTCGCGCGACGAGAATGTCATCACTTATTCCGAGCGAATTAAGAGCGCAGGCAGCACACTGCTCGGACTCGTCAACAATATACTTGATCTCTCAAAGATCGAAGCCGGCAAGATGGAGATCGATCCGGTAGATTACGACCTTTCTTCGGTACTGAACGATCTGGTCAATATGATACAGACCAGGGCGGACGATAAGGGCCTCCTGCTGTATCTCGATTTCGACCCCGCGATGCCGAAGCTCCTGCACGGCGATGAGCTGCGCATCAAGCAGATAATCATGAACCTGCTGACCAACGCGGTCAAATATACCGAGCACGGCAGCATCACGTTTAAGGCGGGATTTGAGAAAAAAGACGATGACAGAGTCGTTTTGAGGTTCTCTGTCAGCGATACCGGCATAGGCATAAAACCCGAGGATATCGAGCGGCTGTTTGAGCAGTTCGGCAGGATCGAAGAGAAGCGCAACAGGAATATCGAGGGCACGGGCCTGGGCATGAACATCACCCGGCGACTGCTCGAGATGATGGGGTCGACGCTGAAGGTCGAGAGTGAGTACGGAAAAGGCTCAGTATTTTCGTTCAATCTGGAGCAGAACGTTGTCAAATGGGTGGAGCTCGGCGATTTTAACAGTGCGTACAGGCATGCGGCAGGCGGGCACGAGACATATCATGAGCGGTTTACGGCTCCCGAGGCGGATGTGCTCGTGATCGACGATAATCCGATGAACCTGATCGTGTTCAAGAGCCTGCTAAAACAGACAAAGATCCGTATAGATACGGCCGACGACGGCGACGCCGGTATCGCGCTGGCACTCGGCAAAAAATACGACATCATATTCTTTGACCACATGATGCCCGGAAAAGACGGCATAGAGACGCTGAACGAGCTGCGCAGCCATAAGGACAATCCCAACATCCTGACACCGTCGATATGCCTTACCGCGAATGCTGTCTCCGGGGCTAAGGAGACGTATATAGCGGCGGGCTTTGATGATTATCTGACAAAACCGATCGATCCCGCGAGGCTCGAGGAACTGATAGCATCGCTCCTTCCCGCAGATAAGCTTGTAACGGTACGGCAGACAGAGGATGAGCCAGAAAGCGCGGACCTCGATGACGAAAGGCTCACGCCTATGCGCGCGATCGCCGAGATCGATCTGAAAGAGGGCATAACCAACAGCGGTTCCGTTGATTCCTATCTGCCCCTGCTTAAGATATTCTATGATTCGATCGGTTCAAAGGCGGATGAGATCGAGGATTTCTACACCTCGGACAATATCAAGGACTACACGATCAAGGTTCATGCGCTGAAGAGCTCTGCACGGCTTATCGGAGCCACTGCGCTGGCAGCGGAGGCACAGGAGATAGAAAACGCCGGCAAAGCGGGAGACAGAGCCTATATAGATGAGCACCACGGCCCCTTTATGGAGTCCTACAGAGCTTTCGGGCAGATACTTAAGTGCATGTTCGCATCGGATGCGGACGGGGCGGATAAGCCGGAAGCCGATGCAGACATGATGATCGGCGTATATGACGAGATAGGTTCCGCTGCCGAGGCAATGGACTGCGACACGCTAGAGGCAATTTTTAAAGAAATGGAAAATTACCGCATCCCGGCGACAGACGAGGACATGTTCATAAAACTGAAAGCGGCGGCAGGAATTTACGATTATGATGCAATCGTAGAACTCATAAAAGAAAAAACGTAAATTGATTTTACAAAAACGAAAAAATGTGGTAAAATATCTGAAAACAGTAGAGGGGTTAATATAATGGATATATATAAAATAACAGGGATATTGATTCTGATCACTTCCATATGTTTTCTGGTTGTTGCGGTACTCACGACAAGCCTGGTTTTCAGGAAAAAGCATCTGATCAGGGAGAGCGTCAGCTTCGCGATGGTTGCCTCGGTCATCATGCCTTTGTTTGAGTTCGCGCTTTTTGCAACGGGAACATATGCTTTTGTCATGGTGTTCAACTCAAAGTGGCAGATCCCCGTGATCGCTGTGGTATTTCTGATGATCTACTGCGTTATCTCCATCATCAATCTGCTGTTCCTGAAAAACCTGTTCGCAAATATCGACAGGATTCTCGAGCAGAACAAAAAAGAAGTGGAATATCATACGATCATGATCGACAATATTTCGCATGAGATCAGAAATCCCATGAATACGATCGTCGGCATTACCGAGATCATCAAGAAGGACCCCGCGCTCTCGTCTTCGCAGAGCGAGAATATCGATAATCTCTCAAACGCTACATTCGCGCTGCTCGGTGTGGTCAACAACATCATGGATTACACCAAGATCCAGTGCAACAAGCTCGACATCATTCCCACCGAATATGCAGTTGAAGATTTGCTGAATATCGTCATCGAAAAGGCTGAGTTCTCCAATAAGGAGGCCAATGTCGATTTCGTTTACGAGATCAGCTCCGATATCCCCAGACGCCTAAAGGGCGATGACGTTCGCATCATCCAGGTTATCTACAGCCTGCTGACCAATTCGTTCAGATTTACGCATGTCGGCATCGTCGCGATGAAGGTGAGCTCGCAGCTGATCAATAACGATACGGCTCTGCTTAAGGTCGATATCGAGGATACGGGAGAGGGTATTCCGCCCGAAGACGCAAAGAGCGCTTATGAGCTCTTTGACAATTCGTTCCAGCGCGGTGACAACGAAAAAGCCACGAGGCTGTCACTGTATATCATCAAGACGATCGTGGAGCGTATGAACGGAACGATCTCGTTCAGATCGGTTATGGGAAGCGGAACCGTTTTCTCTGTTGCCATACCGCAGCATATCGAGGATCCCGTACCGATAGGTACATTTACCCCGGCTAAGGAGAACAGCAACTTCAAGTTCATCGCTCCCATGGCTAAGATTCTTGTTGTCGACGACAGCATGGTCAATCTTTTCGTTGCCAAGGAACTCCTGTCCAATTATGACATCGAGGTGACCACCGCCACGAGCGGCGCGGAGAGCATCAAACTGGTACAGGAGAATTCGTTCGACATGGTATTCATGGATTACCTGATGCCGCAGATGGACGGACGTGAGGCCCTGACCAAGATCAGGAATCTCGGCGACGAGTATTACAAAGGACTTCCGATCATCGCGCTTACTGCGAAGAACTCGCCCGGCGGTGAGAGAGTATATATCGATGAAGGCTTCGACGGATACCTGGCAAAGCCTCTCGATGTTCACGAGCTCGAGCGTTCGCTGCTTAAGTTCCTTCCCGCCGAGTACATCAACAAGATCGAGGATGACAGCGACGTATGCAATGCCAATAATGTCGCGGAAAAACCCTGGTATAAGAGGCTTTGCTCCGTACTTACCGATTTTGAGGTCAAAAAGGGCCTGGAGTACTGTGAGTACGATTATTCGGCATATATCAACCTGCTCCGTGTCATCAGCACCGAGAGCTCCAATCAGGGCGCGAGGATAAAGAGCTACGCGGAGGCCGAGGATATAGAGAATTACAGAGTGGCAGTGCATTCCCTGAGGAATGTGGCGTCCTCCGCCGGCGACATGAAGCTCAGCTTCATCTGCTCGGAGCATGAGAACGCAGCCAAGAACTACGATATCAATTATATCAAGAACCACGTGAATACATTGCTCTCCGAATATGAGGTATTCCGCTTTAAGATCGATACGGCACTTCAGAGAGAGAACGAGATAATGAACAAGAAATAAGCTTCGGAGATGCCCATGTTTTCAGGATTTTTTGAGAAATATAATCATCATTTAACTAAATTGCTGACTGCGCTTTTGGTTATTTTGCTGCTGTGCGGTACGGTATTTCCGGGTTCCGGGACTGTTGCGGCGCAGGCAAAGAGCGGTACCGATACAGAGGAGGCAGAGACTCCGGCTGCAGACGCTGAGGAGGCTAAGATACCTGAGGTCGGTGAAGATTTTACGGTATCGAGGATCAGATATACCGTGATCGCGGCACCGGACGGAGACACGCCCGGCAAGGTAGCGGTCACAGGCAATAATCTTAAGAAAAAGACAACCTCGGTCACCATCCCCTGGATCGTGACTTACAACGGCGGCAGGTTTTTTGTATACGAGATCGGCGATTACGCGTTTGTCGGATCCGGCATTACATCCATTGATTTCGAAGATGAGATATACGGCATCGGCGAGTACGCATTCGCGATGTCTTCGCTCGAGTCGATCATTATCCCCGAGACCGTAAAGGAGATCAAGGCAGGCGCGTTCGCATTGTGCGGATCGTTAAAGAGCGTCTCGATAGGGCGCTATACGACCGCTGTCGCGCAGAACGCTTTTTCTTACTGCGACAGCCTGAGCGAGATCACTGTGGCGGCTAAGAATAAGTCATACTCGGCCGACGCGGGTATTCTGTACAACAAGAAAAAGACGCTGCTGATATCGGGTGCCGGAGCATCGGGAGATGTGGTCATCCCCGCGACTGTCAAAAAGCTCAGTGCGTACGCTTTTGAGGGCAATCATAAGATAACTTCGGTCGATCTCGGTACAGTCATTACCAGGATACCCGAGGATGCTTTTTACGACTGCAGTTCTCTCGGGAAGATAGTGATCGGCAAGAACGTTACAAAGATAACGGGCAATCCGTTCAAATACTGTTCTTCGCTCAAAACCTTCGATATTGACGAAGAGAATACCAAATACAAAGGCGCGGGCCCGATGCTCTGCAGCAGTTCGGGACTCAGCTTATACGCATATCCGTCGGCGAAGGGTTCGCTCGTGATACCTTCATCGGTGAAGAATATCGGCGAATACGCATTCTGCGGCAGCGCGCTTACGGAGCTGCTGATCCCTTCGAATGTCAAGACGGTCGCGAAGGGCGCTTTCTATGACTGCACGGACCTCGAGGAGGTCACCTTTGAAAAGCGCAAGATCACTCTTTATCCGGATATAGCTTCGACCGAGGATATGATATTCGGCAACGCGAAGCCTTATCTCGTTATCGTCCTTCCTTACTCAAAGGACGCCGGTTCGGCGGGTTCCATCGAAGAGACACTTAAGCTTAACTGTCCTTCGACGGTGATCATAGTCAATAAATAACCCAAAATATTTTTGCTGCGGAGGCTCTATGAAAATAACCTCATTGTTGATCAAGAATTTCAAGACTATCCGCGAGATGAACATCGACGATATCGAAGATGCTCTGATCATTGTGGGTAAGAACAGTACCGGTAAGACGACCATACTGCATGCGATACTGGCCATAACGGGGCAGTATGCGATCAAGGTCACGGACTACAACAGCCCGGACCGCAACATCGAGATCGCGGTCAAGCTCGAGATCAGCGACGACGATATCCGCAATTTCTACAACAACGGCGTTGTCAGCATATATAAGACCTTCAGCATGTGGTACGACGATTTCTGCAAGAAACTGCCTACCTTCAAGCGTAAGGAGTCCGATTTCGACGAATACTCGGCCTTTGAGGTCTTGACACCCGACAGGGATGACCTGGGCGGCATACTGGATTTCGTTTTTGTAGCGGACGATGAGCTCAGGACCCGTTATTCCGACGGCGTGAACAAGAGCAATCCCGTGATCGCCGAAGTCCTGCCGAAGGTCCATTTCATCGACCACAGGCGTAACGTTAAGGATATCCAGGACGAGATATTTACCGCAGAGTCCAAGAATGCCCTGAAGGGCGTCAGAGAAAACCTCTGCCTGAAGGACGAAGCCAGGCAGTGTACAGACTGCTTTAAGTGCATCGCCGAGATAAAAGAAAAGATGCCTGAGGATCTGTCGATCCTTGAGAGCATGAGACTGCTGGAATATAAGATACTGCAGGTTAATCTCGACAGCTTCATGGACAAGCTGAACAAGTTCTATGTGCGCAACAGCGGACGTCAGCAGGACCTGAAGTTTGTCATGAACCTGAATAACAAGGACCTGATAAAGCTCGACACGATAGTCCTGAACAGGGACCGTTACGGCGCCGACTCGATAAATACGCTTTCCGCAGGAGCGAAGAGTATATACATCCTTTCGCTGCTCGAGGCATATTCCGAGGAAAACAGCACCATGCCGTCCATCATCATGATCGAGGACCCCGAGATCTATCTCCATCCCTCGATGCAGAAGACGGCCAGCGAGATACTGTACAGACTGTCGAAGAAAAATCAGGTATTTTTCTCGACACACTCGCCGAACCTGATATTCAACTTTAATTCAAAGCAGATTAAACAAATTGTCCTCGATGAGGATTACAACAGCGTTATCAATGAGAACACCGATATTGACAAGATCCTCGACGATCTCGGATACTCTGCGAACGACCTGATGAATGTCAATTTCGTATTCATCGTCGAGGGCAAGCAGGACAGCTCAAGACTCCCCCTGCTGCTCAAAAAGTATTATTCCGAGGTTTACAACGAGGACGGCACGCTGCAGAGGATATCGATCGTTACGACGAACAGCTGCACGAACATCAAGACCTACGCAAACCTCAAATATATCAACCAGCTGTACTTAAAGGACCAGTTCCTGATGATCAGGGACAGCGACGGAAAGAACCCGGACACTCTGGTAAAGCAGCTCTGCAAGTATTACGACGACAGGGCGCTTGAGGACGTTAATTCGCTGCCGAGGATACAGCCGCGCAACATCCTGATCCTGAAGTATTACTCGTTCGAGAACTATTTCCTCAACCCCCAGGTCATGACCAAGATCGGCGTTATCGGGTACGAGGAGGAGTTCTACAACACGCTGTTCGAGAAGTACAAGGCATACCTGTATAAGCTCGCGAGCGCTAAGAATATGCGCCAGATGACCGGCCTCAATATACGCACAAAGGACGATCTAAAGAAGAACATCGAGACCTTCAAGATCTATATGCGCGGACATAACCTGTTTGATATCTTCTACGGCAGATACAAGGGAGAGAAGCAGACCGAGATCCTCGAAAAGTATATCGAGGTTGCTCCGAGATCCGATTTCGCCGACATCCTCAATGCCATCGACAGGTTCATCTATTTCATGAACCGCAGGATCGAGGATAAGGAAGAGACCGCCCAGAAGCCCGAGTACACCTATCAAAAGCACAAAAAGAAAAAGAAGTATAACCGCAACGGATACGATTATACTTCCAGATATAACAACAATAACAACAATAACAAAAATCAGAACAATAATAAGGACCGGCAGGACGGGCACAATAAGCAGCATACAAAGCAGCACGTGCAGTTCTCGCCGAAGACCGGTTCCTACCAGTCGTTCCAGGGCAGAAAGCATAAACGCAACTACTCAGACGACAGGGACGATGGTTATTCGGATCTTTCCGATTCTGTTCTTGATGACTGATGTAACAGTATATTCAACATTGTTTTCGGTAACCGATTCACCTTCCGCGGGGATATGCCCGAGGAGGTGGATCACGTGACCGGCAATCGAATCATAATCGTCGGAAGTGATATCTATTCCGACGGTTTCTTTTATGTCCTCGAGTTTGGTCTGACCCTTCACTTCATAGACCGTATCCGAAACTTTATTGATCTCGTCTACCTCATCCATGTCGTACTCATCCCTGATCTCACCGACGATCTCTTCGAGCAGATCCTCGAGCGTTATCAGTCCGGCTGTGGCGCCGTATTCGTCGAGCACGATAGCGAGAGTGGTGTACTCTTTGCGCATGTCCGTCATGAGCTCACGCGTGGTTTTCTGCTCGTAGGTGTAATAAGGCTTACGCATGTAATCGGTGATCTTAAAAGGCTTTTTGCCGTCGTATTTGATGACGAGGTCCTTTGCCCAGATGATGCCGACGATATTGTCCTTGGTGTCCTTATATACGGGCATCCTCGAATACTGCTCGCTGCGGATGACCGAGAGCAGGTCCTCATAGGAAATGTCATCGGGAACACAGGTCATATTGATCGCGGGCACCATAACGTCACGTGCAACGGTATCGCCGAAATCGACCACATTGTTGATCATTTCGCGCTCGTCTGACTCGAGTATGCCTTCTTCGTTGCTGACATCGACCATCGTGAGCAGCTCGCTCTCGGTGACCGCAGCGGCTTTTTCGTCGGAATCGACGCCGAACAGCTTCAATACACCGCGGGAGAGTATGCTTACGATGAATGTTACGGGCGTGAGAACAGTCACGATCAGATTGATAAAAGGCGCGTATATGCCCGCCATTTTAACGGCTTTTTTCGAAGCGATGGTCTTGGGGGTGATCTCACCGAAGATAAGTATCAGCAGGGTCAGTATACCGGTAGCTATACCGATGGCGCGGCTGCCGAACAGATCGATCATCAAAGTGGTGGTAAGCGAAGACGCAACGATATTGACGAGATTGTTGCCTATCAATATGGTCGTAAGAAGCTTATCCGTATTGTCGAGCAGTGAAAGGATCAGCTTTGCGCGGTTCGATCCTTCGTCCGCGTCGGCACGGACACGCAGTTTATTTAAAGACATGAAAGCAGTCTCGGCCGAAGAGAAAAAGGCCGATAACAGCAGTAATATGACAAGGGTTATTAGTCGTCCCACGACGCCTGGTTCCAAAATGTTCACACTCCTTTATGATGTAATCCTGTTAATTATAGATATTATCGGCATAAAATGCAAGTTTCTTTAGGGGAGGGGAGCAGGCAAGGGAAGACAAGGGGGACGGTTAAATTTAAATTAAATATTGTGAGTTTTTTTAATTGAAAATCCATGAAAAAGAGAGTATGATAAATATCGGGTCTTTGGACCCCGATGACAGATCTCGGAAGGAGGTGGTTTTATGAGTACGGATAACGCAGGCAAACCAGGCATGGCCGATGTACCGCCACACGAACGTATCGTAAAACTTAATACCTCAAAGGAGATTTATCATGGAAGATCTTATGGAGAAGATGAGGGAACTCATCGAAAATAAGTCTTACAAGGAATTCCGTGAGCTCAGTGCCAAGATCAACGAGGCCGATATGGCTGCGCTGCTGGAGGAGCTCCCCCTTGACGAAGCACTGACATTCTTCAGGATACTGCCCAAGGACATGGCAGCGGATGTCTTTGCTTATTTCTCTATCGACGTACAGCAGGAACTGATCCTGAAGTTCTCACTCGGTGAGGCTGCAGGCATCATCGATAACCTGGACGTCGACGATGCGGCCGACCTGATCGACGAGATGCCTGCCAATGTTGTTACCAGGCTGCTCGCCCAGACCAGCATCGAGACCAGACGTACCATCAACCAGCTGCTCAAATACCCCGACGATTCCGCAGGCAGTATAATGACCACCGAGTTTGAAGGTCTGAAGGCGCATCTGAAGGTTTCCGAAGCTATCGAGAAGATCAGAAAGGACGGTATCGACAAGGAGACGATCAACAACTGCTACGTACTCGATGCGTCACGTAAGCTGATAGGTATCGTTACCCTGCGCACACTGCTGCTTTCCGATCCCGACGCGCTCATACGCGACATAATGACGGAAAACGTCATTTCCGTTAATACCCTTACGGACCAGGAGGAAGTAGCGCACGAGATACAGAAGTACGATTTCTCCGCTATGCCCGTTGTGGATTCCGAGGAAAGACTCGTCGGCATCATCACAGTCGATGATATCGTAGATATCCTCCAGCAGGAGGCTACCGAGGATATCGAAAAGATGGCGGCTATCTCGCCTTCTGACATGCCTTACTCAAAGACAGGCGTCTTCGAGACCTGGAAGAAGCGTATTCCCTGGCTTCTTTTACTTATGATCTCCGCCACATTTACGGGGCAGATCATCCAGCACTACGAGAACGCTCTGGGGGCTTATATCGTACTTACATCATTTATACCAATGCTTATGGACACCGGTGGAAATGCGGGAAGCCAGGCATCGGTTACCATCATCCGTGGACTTTCTCTTAATGAACTGGAATTTTCGGATATATGGGCTATTATGTGGAAAGAGTTTCGGGTATCAATATGCTGTGGCCTGACCCTGGCAGTGGCTAACTTCGCAAAGTTGCTGCTTATAGACAGAGTATCAATAATGATCGCAGCTGTGGTATGCATTACCTTGGCTTCCGCCGTTATAGTGGCTAAACTGGTAGGCTGTACCCTGCCGGTCCTTGCCAAGAAGGTGGGCTTCGACCCTGCGGTTATGGCATCCCCCTTCATCACCACCATAGTAGACGCTCTTTCACTGATGATCTACTTCACAGTCGCCACCCGCCTGCTGGGCATTTAGTATATTATTAATATAATTGCAATAAACAGTGTAGATTAATATATTCAAAAGAAACGCCTTTGAGAGCGTCGGCACTTAGTGAATCGATACAAGTGCTTACGCTCTTCTTATTATATTCGATGAACTTAGTGTCCGCTACGCTATCAACGGAGCGGGAGCGTCGTTTCGTTGAATATATATTATGTCAACGTCACTAGAATACCACCTTCAATTATATACAGGAGTGATTTTATGGCAAAGAAATACGACGTTATCATAATAGGCGCAGGCCCTTCGGGCATCTTCTGCGCATATGAGCTCATAAAGGAGAATAAGAATCTCAAGGTTCTTATGATAGAGAAGGGACGCAGCATCGAGAAACGTAACTGCCCCAAGCGTAAGACCAAGAAATGCGTTCACTGCAAGCCCTGTTCCATTACCACAGGCTTTGCAGGAGCCGGAGCATTTTCAGACGGTAAGCTTTCCCTCTCACCTGACGTAGGTGGCAACCTTCCGGAGATCTTAGGTTACGAGAAGACTATTGAGCTCCTTAAGGAATCAGACGATGTTTATCTTGCTTTCGGCGCAGATAAGAATGTCTACGGTGTGGATAAGGAAAAAGAGATCCGCGAGATAAGACGTAAGGCAATTAACGCCAACTTAAAGCTTATCGAGTGTCCCATCCGACATCTGGGAACCGAGGAAGGCTATAAGATCTACGCTAAGCTCCAGAAGCACCTATTGGATTCGGGAATAGAGATCATCTTTGATACAATGGTTAAAGACCTTGTTATTGAAAAGGGTGTGGCTAAGGCCGTTATCTGTGACGACGGCAATACCTACGAGGGT
>JAEEXY010000119.1 GCA_016288005.1 Lachnospiraceae bacterium | reverse complement strand
ACCGAGGAGGGCACTTACACGATCTATGCCTGCGACAACCGCGGCAACGAGGTCATCGTCCCCGTATACGCCTATATCCGCAGATCTACGGATATCGCTCTGGGCAGCGCCGAACTGAGCCTGCTCCCCGAAGAGACGCACAAGCTCACCGCAGTGCTTACCCCTGCGGCCTCCACCGACCGCGTGACATTTACATCTTCCGACGCTTCTGTCGCGGAAGTATCCGCTTCGGGCACAGTAACGGCAGTCGCTCCCGGCACATGCGTGATCACGGCCTCCACCTCGAGCGGAAAGCATGCGACCTGCGAGATAACTGTTCAGGATACTACGGAGGAATGATGTTCAAAAAAAACGATCTGTTCATAATAGCCGGCGTGCTCCTGTTCGGGCTTGCCGCGCTCGCGGCCGTACGGTTCGCGGGCAGCGCTCCTCCCGCCCTGGTTGAGATCCGGGTAAACGGAGAGCTCACCGCAGTTTATCCTCTGACTCAGGACCGCGATTTTATCGTCACAGGTTTCGACGGCGGCGAAGTACGCGGCATTATATCAAACGGCACAGTGGACGTGACCGGCGCCGACTGCCCCGACAAAATATGTGTCGATCACCGCGTCATAAGCAAGACCGGCGAGTCGATAGTCTGCCTCCCGAACCGCGTGGTGATTACGATCGCAGCAGGGGACGATACCGCTGCCGATGATGCGTTGGACGCCGTATCGGGCCGGTGACCCGGCCGGCAGCATATCAGCCCCGTTCGACCTTTCCCCCGGCCACCTGTAATATTAACCGACAAAAATCAGTCTGTCCGCCCGGCAGGCTCACATACAGGTATCCGTCATGAAAAAGCACGATAACGAACGCAATAAAAAAAGAACAGCCCGCCTTGCAACGGCGGGTGTTCTTGTTGCGCTTGCTTTTATATTAAGCTATGTTGAGAGCCTGCTGCCCTCGTTTACCGGCGTCCCCGGCGTAAAGCCGGGTCTCGCGAACATCGCGGTGATGTGCGCGCTCTATGCGCTCGGCGGCAAAATGGCCGTCACGGTCGCTCTCGTGCGCGTCGTGCTCTCCGGTTTCATGTTCACCGGCATGAACGCGATGCTCTACAGTCTCGCAGGCTCGGCCCTGAGCCTCTCTGTCATGCTGCTCCTGCGGCTCCCCGGGAAATTTTCCGTCCCCGCCGTCAGCATCGCGGGCGCTGTCGCCCACAATGCCGGCCAGCTCATCCTCGCATGGGTTATGCTGGGACGCGCAGTACTCTACTACTTCCCCGTGCTCATATTAAGCGGTTCCATAACCGGTTTTATAATCGGGGTTATTGCTGCGATTCTGATACCAAGGATCCCGACTTCGATACAGTAAAGACAAGGGGCCGTCCGAAAAACGGAGGGCGCATTGCTCTTATTCGTTCGCTTTCATGGCTTCGATAGCCGAGATCTTGGTGGCCTTGACCGCGGGGATGAAACCGGATACGATTCCGACCATCATCGCGAATGCCGCTCCGAAGAGAGGCAGCCACAGCGGGATCACCGATACGGCCGAAGCTGTTCCGCCGTATCCGCCGTTCATGATGGAGCCGAGTATATCGGCGCCGTATTTGTTCAGTGCCCACGATCCTATGTAGCTGAGGCCTATACCTATCAGTCCGCCGATCAGTCCGATCATGCCCGCCTCAAAGAGGAAGAGCTTACGGATGTCGGCGACTCTGCAGCCGAGTACCTTCATGATACCGATCTCTCTGGTTCTCTCGTAGATCGACATGATCATCGTATTCGCGATATTGATCGCGGACACGAGCATTGCGACAGCACCGATGGCACCGAGGATCATCTCGAGCATCTTGGCCGTCTCCTGCATGGGCGCGATGTACTCCATGTCGGAGTAGGACTTAAAGCCCAATTTTTCGAGCTCATCCTGCACCGCCGTAACATTGTTCATGTTATCGACATTGATGCGGATCTGATCGAATTTATCGAGCGAATCCAGCGCTCTCTTGCGGTCTTCGCCCTTCAGGGTTCTGGAGTACTTGGTAAACAGATCCTTGTACATGTCAAAATCCATGAAAATGGACCAGTTCGCCTCGGAATAGCCGCTCTCGGGAGCTGCGATCCTGCGGCGGTTTACCACCTTGTATTCAAATTCTTTCTTGCCCTTGGGCTGATACTGATTGAATTTCAGCGACAGCTTATCCTTATCCAGATCGATCTGTTTGTTCATCGGCCTATTGCCGCTCCAGTAGTAAAAATCATTGACCGACTGGGATCCGAAGTAAAGGGCATCCTTTGCATCCTCTTTGGTGGGATACGTACCGTCTTCAAGAGCCGGGAAACCGAAATCCTCGTAGCAGCTCATGTCCATTACAATAAGATTTGCCCAGGATTCATACTTTCCGCTGTAAAACTGCGCGGATGCGTTCAAAAACGGAGTAACGCACTTTACATGCTCTATATTCTTGAGCTGCTCAATCACTTCCGAGTTCAGCGTCTGTTTGGTAACGCTCACATCGTCGTTTTCGTTCCACTCGTAGTTATTGGCCTGAACAGTGATGATCGTCATGCTGCCGTTTTCGAGAACGGAAGACTCGAAGCTCTTGTTCATGCCGATACCTACCGAGATCATAACGACGATGGAGACTGTACCGATCACCACGCCTACGATCGTAAGGATCGTTCTTGCTTTACGACGGAAGAGGTTTCGCAGACCCATTTTAATAAGGTCAATAATCCTCATCGTCGATATCCTTTACTTTATTCTTCTTTTTCTTTGCAATAACAATGCCTCCGGCAACTGCGCCCGCGGCAACCACACCGCAAACGGTGAAGAACAGCCACTTGGGCATGCCGAGTATCTTCTTCGCTCCGCCCTCATCGCCGGGTTCAAGGCCGGGGTCCATTCCGGGATCAAAGCCGGGGTCGAATCCGGGATCGAAGCCGGGGTCAAAACCGGGATCGAAGCCGCCGTTGTCATTTACATACTGCGTGAAATCCTGTGAAATAGTAACTTCATCACCGTTACTGTCTTCAAAATGAACCGTCAGCGTGCCTGTTGCTTCACCGCCCATAGTCGGAACTACCGACAGAGTAACATACTCAGAGCTGTAACCCTGGACTGCGCCTACATAGCTCATGGTGCTGTTGTTCGCGAGCATGAAATCGCCTTCAACCGTAACAAATACATTACCGAGAACGGATTTGCCCATGTTGTAGAACTCAAAGTTAAGGTCAACCGCCTCGTTAACGTTTACTCCTGCCCATCCGTCTATGGCTACATTCTGAATAACAGGTCTGTAATTCTCGATCGCACGGAGCTTGATCGTATTTTCTTCGCTTACTCCGCCCTTTTCCTTATCCACGTCGGACATATCGTCGTACTCGTATTCAACGAGCAGAACGATCGGATAATCGCCCGTAATGGCGTCGACTCTGGTCTTCAGCTCTATCTCGAGCGAGGAAGTCGTGCCTGCCTTGATCTCATCGATGTAGAAAATGTTGGTTCCCTGAGCGGGCTCGAAAATGCCTTCGTTCTGGGAAAGCGTGATCTTAATGTTCTTTGCCGCCTTAACCGTGTGGGTGTTCTTCAGCGTGAAATTGAACATGAAAGTATTGCCGGCCTTGAGGATATCCTGGTCGGTGCCGTAATCGCTGACGATCAGCTTGGGACGTCCTACATCAACCGCATCCGCGTCCGCGATAACGTTGAGCACGTAAACGCTCTCGTTTACGGTCTGCTGCTCGTCGTTCGCGTCGGTGTAGGTAAATGTAAGGCCCAGGGTGTTCATGCCCTCGGAAATGCGCTTGCCGCACTTGAACGAAACATTTACATGCTTTGTTGCGCCTGCCGCGATGGAACCTACAGCTACGTAAGGATCGTTGGTCAGGGGCTCAAATCCGCTCGAGGAAAGTCCGCTGCCCGCGATCTTGAAGTTGCTGACTGCGGTCTTGCCGTCATTTACGATATCGAACGAAACGGTAACCTTCTCGCCTGCCTTGGGAGACGCGGGGGTCTGGGTCACGTTCTTGATGTAGATGTTGTTCTTAACGTCATCTGTGTTCTTGCCCTTCTCGGGTGAAACAAAGAGATAAACGGTGATATTCTCCGAGAACTCCTTGCCGCTCGCGCTGCTGTAGGACACCTTGAGGGTGATCTCATGCAGGCCCGAAGCAACGTTCTTCGAAACAACGAAGGGTATGTCAACCTTTTTCGACTTGCCGGACTTAATGTTTTCTACAGCAATAGAATCAGTCGTATAATTCTTTGTAATGCCTGCTCCTGCGTCGAAACCTGTAACAACCTCAACCTTGATGTTCGTGGCTGTCGCCTCACCGTTGTTCTTGAGGGTAAGCTTTAAAGAATCCTCGGTCTCGGGTGTGATCTCGGTATAGTTATCCTCTGTGGTAACGGAAAGCGAAGGAGCGGTCTTGTCCTTATCTGAGCCCTTTTTCTTAATTGTCAGGTATATGGTCTGGGTAAAGCTCTTCTCTGTTCCATCTTTAGTCTTACCTGAAATGTTCAGTGTAATAGTATGAAGACCGGGAGTAGCATCTTCAAGGATTTTAATCGGAACATCGATAACTGATCTTCCGTTAACCGCTAAGTCGCTAAACTTGATTCTGCTAACGCTGTACTGAGGAATAATGCCATCACCAAGATCTACAGTCAGATAGTTACCTATCACCTGCATATCTCCGGCATTCTTCAGCGTAATCGAAAGATTATTATATTGGTCAGGATACAGATCACCACTGTAATCTACGTTAGCTACGACAATGTCGGGCCCCATAAGCTCATATGAAGTATAGGTCGCAAAGGATATAAGGTCGATGTAATCAAAATCTTCGGGCTGAACAAAATCTCGATCTTGCCATGCTCCAAATCCTCGAATGGTAATTTTATTACTACCAATTTTCAATGTATCTTCCGCAACAACATCAAAATCAAGAATGAATTTCTCATTATTATTTATCAGTCTACCTGATGAATTCAAAGTAATTTCGGCACCTTCAGCTGTTAACAGCTTCAGGTTTTCTATCTTTATATCTTCCGTACTATTTAAGAAAGCAAGACTAGTTATTTCACAAACGGAATACCCATACGGACTTTTTGCCGTTACTGGAAAACTAAAATGTACTGTTTTTCCTGGCTCAATAACTAAAACCGATTCGCTTTCAGATGATAACGCAAATCCTCTTATCGTCGCTGCTTTTGTCTCAATAGCTCCTGTGTTCGACACCAGCATGATCGCTGACAGCACTATGGCGAAAATACGCGCCAAATGCCTGTTAACTGTTTTCATTAATACTCTC
>JAEEXY010000045.1 GCA_016288005.1 Lachnospiraceae bacterium | reverse complement strand
TACGGTCCGCGAGATCCTCATAGATCGAAGCCTGCAGCTGCGCCTGTTTCGCGGGATTGATCGAGGTGTATATCCTGTAGCCCTTCGCGTAAAGGTTTCGCCAGATGCGTGAATACTCATCGAAATAGAGCTCCTCGTACATCGCCCTGTCTTCATCGTTCTCGAAATTATAGCGGATCGCAAAGCCCTCAGCCTGCATCAGCGCATGGATCGCACATCTGAAGGTATAGGTCTCCTCGTAATTGTTTGTTTCGGTCTCGGTCGAAACGAGCCTGATCCCCTCCGCGAGCGCCATCCGGTAATCGGTCTCGACGATAAAGCCGTTCTCGTACATCTGCTTTAGCACACTGTCCCGGCGTTCCATAGTCTTTTCGAAGTGGGTTTTGGGATTGTAGTTTGCGGGGCTGTTGGGAATACCGCACAGAAATGCGGTCTGCGAAAGCGTCAGCTCGCCCGCGGTCTTTCCGAAATACCCCTTGGCCGCCGCCTGTATCCCGTAGTAACCGTTGGCAAAATAGATGTTGTTAAGATAGAACTCGAGAATGTCCTTTTTGCTGTATTTCCGCTCGAGCGCGGCCGCTAAGAATATCTCGGTCGCCTTTCTCTCGATGGTCTTTTCGTTGGTAAGGTATATCGAGCGTGCCAGCTGCTGCGTGATCGTACTGCCGCCCTGTTTTATCGCGCCCTCGTTTTCGATATAGGCCCTGGCCGCGCGTGCGATCGCGTAAACGTCATAGCCCTTGTGTGTGTAGAATTTCCTGTCCTCGACCGCGAGCACCGCGTTGACCGCATTGTCCGGGATCGCGGAAAAAGGCAGATAGTAGACGTTTTTGCTGCCCGAGAGTATCTGCATCACGTTGCCGTCGGAATAATAGAGTATCGAGGTCTGGTCGTTCGCAAAATCGCTGCGCGAAGAGCGGGCCGCGATCACGAGCGCCCTGTCCCTGCACTCGAGCAGATCCCTGCCGTATTTGTAATAAAGCCAGCCTCCGGCTCCGAGTCCCGCCAGAAAAATGAGCAGCAGAAACCAAAGGAACACCCTGCCTGCGATGCTCCTTTTCTTTCTCTGTTCGGTTTCATTGCTGTGTTTTTCTGACATAATGTCTCCGATGGATGATCAGGTCCGTCCGCATCTCGGATCAAACGGACGCGGTTCCCTATCCGGCCAGTTCTATAAGGTTATAGGCCGCGCCGAGCTCATCAAGTATCTCTTTTTCATCAGGCCTGCAGGTAAACATTATCACCTGCTGCCCTTCCCTGTCCGCGATCGCGGACAGCGCGCTCCGCATCCTCTGCGGATCCGAGTAGGCAAAGCTCTCATCGAGCAGGACAGGCACCTTTTCGTCTCCGAAGAACAGCCGCGCCGAAGCAAATCTGAGCGCCAGATACAGCTGCTGCATTGTACCGGTACTGAGAGCGGAAACCGGAACATAATCCAGTCCGCTCATGACCTCTATGTTAAGGTCCTCGTCGACCCTGCCCGCCGAATAACGCCCGTCGGTGGTCAGACATATCTCCTCCGAGAGCAGCTCGTTAAAAGATGAGCTGAAGCTGTCGCGCAGCCCCTCCGAGATCTCCCTTACGGCATCCGCCGCCAGGGACGCCGCCTCGAGCTCCCGGCTAAGGGACTCTTCTTTTTGCCGGACCTCTGCCATCGCATGTCTGCAGTTATCGAGCTCATCCCCGATATCTCCGAGGTTCTCCAGTTCCCACTCGCATCTGTCGGCTGTCGACTCGAACGCGTCGGCGCTCTCATCGAGCTCCGGTATCCTGCCGTTAATCCGCTCCCTCTCCGCCAGTGCCGCTTCGAGCCTGTCGGCCGCTGCCGTTACGCGTTCACCCGCTGCGCGGCAGGCCTCGCGCGCTCTCTCATATTCTGCTTCCGGAGCGGCATCTGCCGTATTAACGTATCCCGATCCGGCCGGAGCTGCGTCCGCAAGCTCCTGTCCTGCTCCGTCCTCCGAGACTGATTCGGATCCGTCGTCTTCCGTCACGTTTATACTGCCGGACTCAGGATCATCCGTGTCATCCTCCGTGATATCACCGTCCTCGGCCGGAACCTCCCGTCCCGCAAAAAACGCCGCCAGAAGCACCACGAGCGATGCCATCAGCAGTACGACTCCCGCTCCGATAAGCGCCGCATAGCGCCCGTTCCCTGCCACGCACAGCAGTCCTCCGGCCGCCAGGAGCCCCAATCCGACACCTGCCAGTTTTTTGCGTTTTGCCGCGCGCTTACCGGCCAGCTCTTTTTCGTGCTCTCTCTTCCGCTCTGTCTCTGCTTCACCGGCCGCCTCGCGCTCTCTTAGCACTCTCTCAGCCGCCGCAAGAGCCTCTCTCGCCCTCTCCTCGCCGGCCCGTGCATGCTCCCATTCGGCCCGCAGTCCGGCGGTATCGGGTATCCCGCTTTTCAGCCGCTCTATCTCATCGCGCAGCGGTTTTGCGCTCTCCAGGTTCTCATTGCGCCGCCTGATCAGCACGTCGGCCTCTTTTTCTTTGGCGAGCAGCTCCGCTTCCCGGGCTTTAAGCGCCTCTGAAGCCGTGTTTTTCAGCTCGCCGGCCAGTGCCTTTTTGCGCGCCTCGAGGCTCTCGATCGCGCCCTCCACATTCAGCTTGCAGCCTCCGGTCATGGCCAGGTTCGCGATATGGTTCCGGACCTCCGCACCAAAATCCCCGCTGCAGCGCAGTTCCGTCTGTCCCATGCTCACGGTATTGTAATAAGCGGTGCGCGTCAGCTTCGGAAAAAGCGACGTTATGCTGTCGTCCGCCAGAGGTATCTTCCTGCCCATATCGAGGTCGGTCAGTACACAGGACTTCTCCTTTTGGTAGAATACTCTCGTGATGCGGTATTCGTGCCCCTCATGCTCAAAATCCATGCTGCCCTGATAGGCGCCGGGCGTATCCCAGGGACTGTAGCGCATGTACGGATCGTCGCGCCCCGCGCGCCCCCTGCTGCGGTCCAGCCCGAAAAGCATCGCTCCGATAAACGCATGCAAAGTAGACTTGCCCGACTCATTCCCGCCATAGATAAGATTGAGTCCGTCGTCAAGCCTGACCGTCATGTTATGGAACTTTCCGAAATGCCCTATGCGTAATTCCCTGATCTTCACTTTTTTCCCTTGTACAATGCCGCGATCCCGTAATCGAGCGTCCTCTGCGTCAGCTCGGGATCCAGCCCTCTTGCCCTGATATTCTCTATGAACATCCCGATGATGTTGTCACGGTTTTCCGCCAACAGCCTGTCAAAATCGTAATCCGGCTCCGTCTCGTCGGCGAAATATACGATCCTGCCTTCCTTCATCAGCGCGGCGGTGTCAAACCCGATGTCCGGGTCGCGCCTGCCTCTGACCGTAAATGAAAAGATGCGGTCACTACCGCGTTCGGCGATCCGGTCGGCTATCATGCGCTGCAGCCCGTAGTTGGTCGTCTCGGGGCCGACATCAATCACCTCATCAAAATACCTGCCGTCGGTGCAGACCTTAAACTCCGTCGCGATTTCCGATCCGTCCCCGGTTTTTTCGATGCTGCCCGCGATAAAGCCCCTGCTGCCCGTGTCATGCCTCTCGAGAGGCTCCGTGCAGCCCGGATATATCATCCTCTCACCGACCGTAAGAGGCATGTGAATGTGCCCACAGGCAATATAGTCAAAACCGGCTGACATCAGCTTTTTCCTGTCGACCGGGAGACTCCCCGGCTCACCGCCGTGCATCAGCAGGATATTGATCCGTCCCGGATGCTCCGGTCTTACCTCATCGAGCAGCGGCTCATGTATCTGCCTGTGGCAAAAGCTCAGGCCCGTGACCTCTGTGTTGATATCCTCAAAATAAACGCTCTCGGGCTGCTCTTTTTTAAAAAAGGTCACGTTCGGCGACCATTCGAAGCCGTTGTAGTTCGATATGCCGCTGATATAATCGTGGTTTCCGGCGATGATGACCACCCTCACGTCCGGGATCGAGGCAAATAGCGAATCGACCTCCTTCAGTTCGCGCACGAGCGGCTGCTTATGGAAGAGGTCCCCTGCGATCAGCAGCAGCTCCGGCCGGTTTTGGCGGCAATAGTCGATGATCCCGCGAAAAGCCTCAAACACCCTGTCTTTGCGCTCCTTCGCCCACGGGAAACCCTTATCCGGTTCCGCTCCGAGATGGGTGTCGGCAATGTGTACAAATCTCATATTTTACTCCGCGATCTTAGACGGTGATGTTCCGAAACGCTTTTTAAACAGCTTGCTGAAATGATACGCATCGTCGTAGCCGACCATTTCCGCGACCTCATGGACGCTCAGCTCGGGCCGCGTCATCAGCAGTTTCTTGGCCTTGTCCAGGCGCACGTCGATGAGGTATCTGATCGGCGTATCTCCGGTGACAGTCTTGAATATTTTTGAGATATAGAAGGGGCTCACGTACATATTCTCAGAAATGATGTCGAGCGAGATCTTTTCCGCGTAATGCTCCTCAAAATACTGCATGATCTGGCTAACGATCTCATTTTTATTTACCGACTCAAACGCGCATTTGCCGTTCGGGATGCTGGTCTCGCGCATGTCGCGCAGGATATAGAGCACATACTGCACCAGATAGCTCTGCATCATGTAATACTTGCCGATGCAGCAGGTATTTTTCTCGGAATCCATCGCGATGCAGAGTCTCATGAGCTTCAGTCTGAGCTCGGGTCCGGTCTTATATACGGGTGAACTCCCCTCGATATCGATGCAGTTCGGCCGCATGCCCTCAAGGCAGAAATCCGAAAGACCCACGAAAAACTCTGTCGCCGGATGCATCGGGTCACTGGCTATCGACTGATGGTACATGCCGGGATTGAGGATCAGCAGGTCGCCCTCCTCGATATCGTATATCTCGCCGTCGATCTTGTATTTCCCATGTCCGGACATGATAAAAGCCAGCTCGAGCTGATGCTCGTGCACATGATAGCGATCCTCCGAGCGGGTACGCACGCCCTTCCATGTGAAAAGAAATGTGGGATTAAAAGTGCTCGTAAACAGATTTTCCGCCATAAAACCGTTTCCTTCCGTAGCCGATGCTTTATTGAAGTGGATTTTTCCACCGATAACAATTATACTATAGTTTGTAAATAATCACAAATCAGGAGATATGCGATGAACAAGAATTCTTTTGCGGTAACCCCGCCCATGGGCTGGAACAGTTACGATTATTACGACACTACCGTTAATGAGGCTCAGGTTAAGGCCAATGCCGACTACATGGCAGCTCATCTGAAGGGCTGCGGCTGGGAATACATCGTTATCGACATCGAATGGTATGCTCACGATGCGGGCTCGCAGAGAGACCGTTATCAGTACATCCCCTTTTGGCCGGTCGAGATGGATGAGTATTCGCGCCTGCTGCCCGACCCGGCGAGGTTCCCTTCGTCCGCCGGCGGTGCGGGATTTAAGCCCCTGGCCGATTATGTGCACGCAAAGGGTCTGAAGTTCGGCATTCACATCATGCGCGGCATCCCGCGTGAGGCGGCGCACAAGCATACCGCGATACTAGGTTCGGATATGCGCGCGAACGATGTTGCCGATCCCGCAAATACCTGCTTCTGGAACCCCGATATGTACGGAGTACGTCCCGAGCTTTCGGGCTCGCAGGCCTACTATGATTCGATCATGGCTCTCTACGCAGAGTGGGGTGTGGATTTCATCAAGTGCGACGACATCTGTAGAATGGATCAGGCATCCGCAAAGCAGGAGATCGTCATGCTGCATGACGCCATAGAGAAATGCGGCCGTCCGATCGTGCTCTCCCTTTCTCCGGGACCCGCGCGCATCGAAGAGGCATGGCATTACGAAAAATACGCCAACATGTGGCGTATCACCGATGATTTCTGGGATAAGTGGGACCTGCTCCTCAATATGTTCGAGCGCTGCGAACTCTGGGAAAAGCATGTCGGCGAGGGCTGCTGGCCCGACTGCGATATGCTGCCGCTCGGTAAGATCGGCGCCGCTTTCGGTCACGAGCATGACACGGGCCTTACCCGGCCTGAGCGCATCACGATGCTGACCCTCTGGAGTATTTTCCGTTCACCGATGATGCTCGGCTGCGAGCTCACAAAACTGGACGACGATACAGTATCGCTCATCACAAACGCAGAAGTTATGCGCCTGCTGCATTATTCGCAGGGCGCGCATCAGGTGATGAGAGATAAGTCTCAGTGTATCTGGAAGACACATGATACCGAAGAAGATGTCTGCTACATCGCGATGTTCAACTTCGAAGATGAGGCTGCGATACTTAAGTTTGAGCATGAATGCTGCGGACACGGACATGGCGGCGGTAATTGCCACGGCGGAAACGGCCGCGGGCCTCTCGGCAAACCCTGTAAGGAACTCTGGACCGGCAAAGAATATGCGACACTCGAAGACGCGTTGAAAGACCCCGTCGATGCGCACGGTGCGAGACTGTATAAGATTTACAGATAAATACGCTTTCTGAGTATGACGCAAGTGTATATTTTAATAGCAAAACGCCCCATCCGGGATGAACCCGATGGGGCGTTTGATCATTCTGTCTATTTCGCTGTCAGTTTTGCAACGACTTCGTTTATTACTTTTCCGTCTGCCTTGCCCTTGAGCTCTCCCATAACCGCCTTCATGATCTGGCCCTTGTTGCCGGTGGCAAGAACATCCGCGAACTTCTCTTTGAGAACTGCCTCAACTTCGTCCGCGGAAAGCATCTTGGGCGCATATTCTTCAAACACCTTTAACCTGGCCTCGTACTCGGCTTTCAGTTCCGCGCGGGAATCGGGGCAGGTCTCGATCTGCTCCCTGACGCTCTTGATCTCCTTTAAAATGGCCTGATCGGTCATTTCATCGGGAATATCGTCGCGGCAGCCGGCATCGATCGCCAGCTTCTTGGTCGCCGATACAAGTGTGGAGAGGGCATCCTTTTTCACCTTGTCATGATCCTTCATGGCCTGCATCATATCTTTTTGTAAAGTTGTAAACTGCATATCATCTTCCTCCTTTGCACCGGATTTTACGCGATGTCTTCCAATTGAGCAGTATACAGATGGTAATAAGCGCCGCCCTCGGCCATGAGCTGGTCGTGGGTGCCGGCTTCGAGGATGCCGCCTTCGTCAATGTACATGATCAGGTCGCAGTTGCGGATCGTCGAAAGACGGTGCGCGATGATAAATGACGTGCGGCCCTGCAGCATAGTGTTGAGACCCTGCTGGAGTGCTTTTTCCGTCTGTACGTCGATACTTGAGGTAGCCTCGTCGAGGATCAGTATCGAAGGATCCGAGAGCAGTGTTCTCGCGAACGAGATCAGCTGCTTCTGGCCCTGGCTGAGCAGCGAACCGCGCTCCTTGACTTCGGTGTCGTAGCCGTCCGGCATGCGCTTGATGAACGCATCCGCGCAGACCTTCTCGCTGGCCCGTTCGATCTCCTCATCGGTCGCGTCGAGCTTGCCGTAAAGGATGTTGTCCTTGATCGTGCCCGAGAAAATGAAGCTGTCCTGCATCATGATGCCCATCTGCGAGCGGAGCGAATGCAGTGTTACCTTCGAGATGTCCTGTCCGTCGATCAGCACTCTGCCCTTCTCGACGTTATAAAAACGCGAGATCAGGTTGACCACGGTGCTCTTTCCGGCACCGGTGGGTCCTACGAGCGCCACGCTCATGCCGGGCTCGACGGTAAACGATACATTGTGCAGGACTTCCTTGCTCTCATCGTAAGAAAAGCTTACGTTCTCAAACTCTACCTTGCCCTTGATCGGGGGCATCTCCACAGCATCGGGAGCGTCGTCGACCTCGACTTTCTCGTTCATCGTCTCAAAGATACGCTCGAGATACGCCATGTTGTTTACAACGTTGTTGAATATATTTCCGAGGTTCATGATCGGCTGCCAGAAACGCGCCGCATAACTCGAGATCGCGATGATCACGCCGACCGTCTTGCCGCCGGACGCGAATACGACCATACCGAAAATGAATATCGCAGCCCTGATGAATACGGATATCGTATCGATTCCGGGCCAGATCGCGTTGTTGTAGCTGACCGCCTTCATCCAGGTCCTGCGGCAGTCGCCGGCGAGTCCGGAGAAGATCTCGGCGTTCTCGTTCTCACGTGCAAAAATCTGCGTAATGCGTGCTCCGACGATATTTTCCTGCAGATACGCGTTCAGGTTCGAGTTCTTGTTCGAGACCATGCGCCATGCCTTGCGCTGCTTGTTCTTCATAACGAGCATGAACACCGCGAGCACAGGGACGCCGCACAGTACAACGAGCGACATCTGAACATCCGTGATGAACATGAAAACAACGATAAATACCAGGTTCAGTATTTCCAGTATGACGTTGATCAGTCCGTTCGAGAGCATATCCGAAACCGAGTTGACGTAGTTAACGACGCGGATCAGGATCTTGCCGTGCGGGCGGTCATCGTAATACTTGAAGCTGAGCTTCTGCAGGTGCGCGAACAGGTCCTTACGGATGTCGTAAATGATGTACTGTGACACCTTGACCATTATGCGGGACCGCAGCAGCGCGAATATGATGCTGAGTACGTATGCAACGGCGGTGAGTATTACCAGTACGATCAGATAACGCACGTTTTTCTGCGGGATGGCTTCATCCAGCGCTTTCTGCACGAGCATCGGCGCGAAGAGCACCATTACGCCCGCGATGCCGCTGAAGAGGATCGCCAGTCCCATCTTTTTGATGTATTTTTTGATATATGAGGATGCCAGGAGCAGGTGTCTTATATTAAACGGCTCGTCCAGCTGTTCATCCTTGCGGTATGTATTTCTCTCAGCCATTTACGACACCTCCTTCCTGTGTCTTTGCGCTTTTCTCCGAAAGGATCTCGGTCGCCTCGGCAATGTCGCCGACCTGGAGCTTAACCAGTTCGCTGTAGTAGCCGCCCTTCTTTACGAGCTCCTCGTGATTGCCCTCCTCGATGATGCTGCCGTCCTTCAGTACCAGTATGTTGTCGGCAAATTTCGTGGTCGAGATACGCTGCGCGATGATGATCTTCGTACAGTCGAAATCGAGGTCGCGCAGGCTGTGCTGGATATGCTTCTCGGTCTCCATATCAACCGCCGATGTGGTATCGTCGAGTATCAGGATCGAAGGCTCGATAGCCAGCGCGCGTGCCAGCGAGATACGCTGCTTCTGTCCGCCGGAAAGTCCGACGCCGCGCTCACCTACTATGGTGTCGTAGCCTTCGGGCATCTTCAGGATGAACTCCTCGGCCGCCGAAGCCCTCGCGAATTTAACAACCTCATTCGCGGTCAGATGCGATACGCCGTAAGCGATATTGCCCTCGATGGTATCCGAATAGAGCAGAACATCCTGCGTCGCAAGTCCGATATTTTTGCGCAGATCCTCGAGCTTGTAGCGGTTGACGTTTACGCCGTCCACTGTGATCGTGCCGGAATTGGGCTCGTAGAAACGGGGGATCATCTGGATCAGCGAGGTCTTGCCGCAGCCGGTCTCGCCGATGATCGCCACGGTCTCGCCGGGATGCGCTGTAAACGAGATATCCTTGAGTACCGGCAGGTTGCCGTCCTCGTATTTGAAGCTTACATGATCGAATACGATCTCACCCTTGAAACGTCCGGGATGAGAGAGCGCGTCGGGAGCGTCCACGATCTCGGCCTCGGAGTAATAGATCTCCATGACCTTGGTCGAAGCTGCCGAGAAACGCTGGAACTCGTTCATGATATTGCCCATCTGGCGCATCGGGTTGCAGATGGCCCAGATAAGGCCCGAGAACGATACATATTCACCCATTGTGATCTGCCCGTTGATGATGAACAGACCGCCTACGAGCAGCAGTATCAGAGGCAGGATATCGGCTACGGATTCCACGTAGGGGAAATAGTGCAGCCAGGTGTAATGTGTATCGATGCTGGTGTCCCTGAAATCGGTGTTCGCGGTGTCAAACTTCGCGATCTCGTAGTCCTCGCGCGCAAATGCCTTTACCACGCGGTTTCCGGATATATTCTCCTGTGCGTAGGTGTTCATGCCCGCGAGCTTTTCCCTGAGGGCCCTGTGCTTGGGCGTGACCGTTTTCTTAAATCTGAAAACGATGAAGAATATCAAGGGTGAAACGATCAGGATCGCGAGCGCCAGCTTCCAGTCCATGATCACAAAATATACCGCGGCCGCCGTAAAAAGCGTTATCGATTCAATGATCGAACGCACTACCCATGCGACATTATGTCTTACGGCATCCAGATCGCCCGTAACTCGCGTCATCAGATCGCCCGTGCGGTAGGTCGAGTAGAATTTCATGTCCTGGCGCTGTATCTTGTCATAGAGGAAATTCCTGATCCTGAACAGCGCGTACTGCGAAACCGACTCGTACGCCATACAGTCCAGATAGACCACCGTCACACGGAACAGTGTCAGCGCGATCATGATGATGATCAGGCGGTAGAACTCATTGCTGTGAGCAGCGACCGTATCGCCCGTGTCGTGGATCTCGTTGAACAGGTCAACGATCTTTCCCGAAAAATAAGGCACGACGAGCTGCAATGTGTTATAGACCACGGTGCCGAGCATCGCGATCACATACAGTCCACGTCTGCCTTTCATGTTCTCCCAAAGCCACGCCACGCGCGATTTTGGGAATTTCTTTTCATTACTTTCCATACATTCTCCGTCCGCGGGATAAAACCGCGGATAATCATCCTGCTAATGTGCTACGTGTTTCATACTAGCAAAAACGATTTTACGTAACAATGTACTATTCTGCTTCATTGATGGATGAAATTGGAAACCGCGGCTTTAAGTACAAGAATCTGCGATTTTCCGTCGGGGATTTCATTATTCATGACCATTTCGGCCGCTTTTTTGACAGGTATCTTTTCTACCTCTATCGCCTCGTCCTCGTCGAGGTCCAATTCGCCGAGCTCCCGCTCGACGCGGCATATCCACAGCCTGATGATCTCGTTGGTATAGCCGGGCGAAGGATACATGTTCCCGCAGAATACCCAGTCCTTACCGATGCAGCCGGTCTCCTCGCGCAGCTCACGCTGTACCGCCTCGAACGGATCCTCTCCGGGCTCGAGTTTGCCTGCGGGGAGCTCTAAGCAGACCTCGTGATACGGGTATCTGTACTGTCTGACAAACAGCAGCTCGTCATTGTCCGTAAGCGCCGCGACGCAGACTCCGCCCGGATGGTCGACGACTTCGCGTTTGCAGGGCTTGCCGTCCGCTGTTTCCGCATCGTCGACATGTACCCTGAGTATCCTGCCGTTATATATGTCAGTGCGTTTGATCGTGGTTTCTTTGAGTTCCATAGCTGTTGATACGTTCCGTCCTTTCGCTGTTTTAACGATGATACAAAATTTTTTCTGCTGTCGTTTTAGGGCTTCGCAGAAGAATAACAGGTCCTCAGTGCTTATTCACGCGATACCGTGAATGAACAGGTGACCCGCCCCTTCCGGGTCTCGTCCGTGACCTTCCATACGATCCTCTTCACCGTCTGCGGCATACCTGCGTGATCCATGAAACTCTCTTCGACGATACGTATGCCGGGGAAGCCGCTTTCCGACTTTATTCTACATGCGTAGTCTATTTCGGTTGCAGACTCTGTTTCTTCCTGTCTTTCCCGATGTTTTACTGCAGTTCCGCTGCTGTCTTCGACCGCTGCGCTCCGTATCAATATCTCGTCTCCGATTATCCGCACATCCCCCTGTGTGACTAGGTTCTCCTCGATCAGGCAGCCTTCGCTCTCAAAGCGGTCCTCGACTCTCAGGCACTCTGCCGTCGGATCGTAGTGCAGTTCTCTTACCAGACTTTTCAATGTGTCATCACCGTAAGCTCCTGCAAATGAGAGCCGGACACCGCAGTTTTCCTGCCGGGTTTCACATACAAACTCTCCGCACGCAAACTCCCGTCCCGCCTGCTGCCCGTGTCCGTTTATCACGGGTACGCTGTGCCCCAAAGAGCTGCAGACGATATATCCGTATCTGGTCTCGTCCTTAAAATACTGCGCGGTATACTCGCCGGCTCCCAGGTCGGTGAGCAGCGGCCGGTCTCCGAGCACGTAGATAAAACTGCCGATATCGTTATGGTTATGCGGTTCCGCATTGTGCCCGCCTTTGACCGCAAATCCTCCGCCGGACGCCCCGCGGCAGACAGCCCACTGTGCAGAGGGCAGGAAGTAGACTGGCAGGCTCTCCGTTTTTCTTCCGTCACCGGCTGCCATCTCTTCCCCGATAAAATCCAGAGCATCTTCACCTGCTGCCGTCCTTTTCCCCATAGAGTCCGGGGGATCTCCAACTATGGCTGCTTTTTTCTCTGCAGCCGGATTACCTGCAGACATCCGTACTCCGGCTTTATCATCATCGTTGCAGCTCAGGTACTCTCTGCTCCAGCTAAGGTCCCGCGAAGTCATCAAAAACCTGTAGCAGGGGTCGGCGTCAAACCCGGCCGCGCAGGAAATATCGGGGATCTCCACCGTATCATACAGCCCCGCCAGCCTGCAGGTCAGGCCGATGCGGTATTTTTCGTGCATAGAGCCGTCCGAAAAACTCAGCGAAAGCCCCGACGAGAAATAGCATTTCTGCTGGAACTCCGCTATTTTGCGGCATTTCTCCGGCAGGATCGATCCGAGCAGCCGGTCTTTGATCGGATACGCTATGCCGTCCGCCGTCCCTTCATTCAGCAGCTCCCTCAACGCTGCGCTCTGCCCCGCTTTTCTTGCCAGCAGGTCCATAAAACCCATGTAATAATAGAACCCATAGGTAAAATACCCGATCCCTTCGAGGCATGCTCCGTCATCCGCAAATCCGTCCAGGAAAAAGCCCAGATTCTCACGAACGCGGCGTACCAGTCTTTCCTGCAGTTCCAGCTCATCATCGAGCAGATCGAGCGCCGCCATGCCGATGCTGCCGTTGCAGACAGCGTTCCAGTTCATATCGGACTGTTCCCACCAGGTATAGGGCTGTTTCGCGGCAAACGGTCCTAGAACGCGCCGCATGATCTCGGCCCGCATCCTGCTCCTTAATTCCTCCGGCAGGACTGTTTTCAGCCCCGCATACAGCTCCGCCAGCGCCTGCGCGGTTTCCGACGCAAACAGATCGACGGTTATCCGCCAGTCCGGATCGGCTTTTCTGTTCACATGCGCGGGCAGCGCCCAGCATTCCTCATCGCAGACGGAAGCTATGATGCATACGAGCTTATCCGCATATTTCTTTGTTCTCTCATAGTTTATCCGGCTCTTCCCTTCAAGATCAGTTCCGTTCCCTGTCCCTTTTTCATTCCGGACAGCTGCTCCTTCCTCCTGCCGGATGCAGCTCGCAGGCGCTGCGTCTCCGCCATTCCCGAGCATCACCGCACAGCCGTAAACCGTCAGGAATCTGCGCCGCTCAAAGTAATCGTGCTCATATTCCAGACGGTTTCCCACAGTCTCAAAAAGCGCGAATTTCTCCTCGCTCAGCTCCGGCATATCCGCCTCATAAAGCGCCGCCGCAGCGTCGTAAATCTGTCCGATGTATTTATCTCTCAGATCCTCAGTCATTTGTTCCGGCCCTCTTGCCATTTCAGCCTCATCTCTTCGCAGTCCTCTCCGAAGATGGTTACCTGATCCGCCCCGCTCTGCGAGACATCGATGATATTTCCGCTAAGTTCATCCAGCAGGAACGGCTGCATCGGGGACTGGGGGTTTTGTTTGTAAACGACATAGCTCCTGCCGTCGGTGCCGAGCACTCTCGATCCGGTGGGGTATAATATCAGGCTCTTTAAGAACGCGACAAAGTAATCTCTGTTAAAACCGCCGATCATACCCATCATAATGTTCACCGCTCGGGCCGAACTCATGCCGGGCTTGTATACACGCTTACTGGTCAATGCGTCATATACGTCCGCGATAGCCAGTATCTGGGCGATCCTGCTGATGCCGGAGCCTTTTAATCCTCGCGGATATCCGGTGCCGTCCAGCTTTTCATGATGCTCGTAGGCTCCTGCTTTAGCCGCCTCCGAGATACCCCTGATCAGGTGCAGATCCTCCTCGGCAAACACCGGATGGAGCTTCATGATCTGAAATTCTTCGTCTGTCAGTTTGCCCGGTTTGTTTAATATCTCCGGCGGCACCCTGCGCTTGCCTATATCGTGCAGTACGCCTGCCTGCGCGGCCTCGCTGATCCACTTGGGCGGCATGCCGAGAGATTTGGCCAGCTGAGCGGCCAATACGCCCACATCCACACTGTGCTGATACGTATATTCGTCGGTCACTCTCAGGTCCTGGATGCACAAACGCGCGTCACTGCCTGCCAGAATGATGTTATTCGCGATATCGTTGGAAATGGAGACCGCAGTCTCGCTGACTTCCCGTATGTTCGCATCGGCAGCAAAGAGCTGCTTGGCGGCTTCTACGGCATCATGCTTGAGTTTATCCGAAAAAACAATGCTTTCATCCTGCTGCGCTGCGGGTTCATTGTCGGTTTGAGGCGCGGCCATACCCGCAACCTGACTCACAACACCCTCTCGTTCTACGATAATATCTATACTGTTAAAATCACAGTCAAACCGCTCAAGCCCGTATAGAAGGGGCTGTGTGATAACTGTGCCTTTTTTGAGCAGCAGGACTTTGCCGGCGGTAAAAACGTCGTCCTGTATGATATCTCCTATTCTCAGTACCTGATTGACATTATTCATGCAGCTTGCTCCTTATCGATCGGCCGGATGATAATATTATAAAATGATAAGAGGTGCCTGTCACCATAAAAATCATGGTGACAGGCACCTCTTGTTCTCTTATTTCCGGTTGTGATATTTCAGAAGGTACCCCAGCAGGTCTTCGGGCGATTCCTCACAGTCGCGGTCGACCCAGTGCCGGAGCATGGCCGTCATCCCAAACAGGAAAAATTCTTTATGATACTCCATCTCTGTTTGGCTCTGATATCCGAAATGCTCATAGGACAATCCCTTCAGTCTGTCCTGCAGAAGATCCCATGAGACATCGATCACCCCGGCCTGACGGAAGGAGCCGAAATACAGCCTGTAGAACTCCCTGTGCTTCTTAACATATTCAAAGAGCGAAAGAAAACCCGATTCAAGATCCCCGCCGGAATCCAGCTTTTGCAGGAAGCTTTTCGTCAAACCGTTTGCCATGGTCCTCTCCACCTTTTCAACGACATCATATACATCCCGGTAATGGGCATAGAATGTCGAGCGGTTGATCCCGGTTTTCTCACAGATTTCCCGGACAGTGATCCGTTCCACAGGCTTATTCTCATTAACCATGGTTTCAAACACTGCCCGTATGATTTTTTCACAAGTTGTTTTTGCGCGCCGGTTATCCTTAGTATTCATTGCATCTCCATTAATCCAACACTTGTCCTGTTATTGATGGTTGTCTTTGTAACCGCCTGAAATTATACTATATATACATTAACCGGACAAGTGTTGTTTTAATACAAAAGGAGTAAACATGAGTAATGAGAAAATATTAGAAGAAGGTTCCGTCGGAAAACTGCTGATCACTCTCAGCCTGCCGGTCATTTTGGTAATGCTGGTGACCGTGATATACAATATGGCAGATGTTTTCTTTCTGGGGCAGGCGGGAGATTCGCTGCAGGTCGCCGCGGTTTCTCTGGCCGGACCGCTTTTTGGCGTGATCTCCTCTTTCAATACGCTTCTCGGATTCGGTGCCTGCACCGCCACAAGCATCGCGCTCGGAGAAGGGGCCGCCCGGGGTATTCGCCGCTACAGCAGCTTCTGTCTGTATACGTCTATTATACTTGGGGTAATGATCGCAGTCCTGATGCTGATCTTTACGAACCCCATACTTTCCCTGCTCGGAGCCAATGAAGAAACTGCCGGCTACGCCTCGTCCTATCTGCGTATCCTGGCTGTCGGTGCCCCGTTCATGATCGCCGCCGGATCCCTCGGGAATCTGTACCGGGCCGACGGAGAATGCAAAGGAGCCCTCATCAGTTCTCTTGCGGGAACCGGAATCAACATCGTCCTGGACCCTGTTTTCATCTCACTTTTCAAGTGGGGCGTAAAAGGTGCCGCCTGGGCTACCGTTGTCGGGAACATCTGCAGTTTTTTTCTCATTTTGGCAGCTGTCCGGAAGAAAAAAGGGTTTTCTCTCTCCCTTCGGGATTATTCCCTAAAAAAAGAAGTCTCGATAAGGATCCTTTCGCTTGGGATCCCCATGGCCGCCGGCACTCTGCTGATGAGCTTTTCGGGTATCTTCGCAAACCGTCTGCTGGTCCTGCACGGAAACACCGCTGTAGCAGCTAACGCTGTCGCAGGAAAAGCAGGTATGCTGGTCGGAATGCTTATCATGGGGATCTGCATGGGCATTCAGCCCGCAATCAGCTATGCTTACGGCCAAAAAAATATCCAGCGGTTACACATGGTCATTCGCGGAACTGCGCTCACAGCCGCGGTCATCGGCTGTCTGCTCGCCGGACTTTTCATCCTGGTACGTGAACGGTTTATCCTGGCCTTTCTTGAGGATCCGGCAATTCTGGCCATGGCAAAGCTCATGCTGATAGGAGGCGTTGTTTCCGCGCCTGTTTCCGCAGTCTATCAGATGTGCCAGACCTTTCTCCAGAGCACGGGAAAGGTAAAATACGCTATGCTGTCCGCACTGCTTCAAAAGGGTATCATATATGTGCCCGTGCTCTTCGGAATGCATATGCTGTTCGGACTGAACGGCTTTATATGGTCGGGATTGGTCACGGATATCCTCTCCGCTGCGGCAGGGCTCTGTCTCAGCGTCAATTGGGACAGAGAAATCGAAGGGTGCCGATTAAAGGGGTGCCTGTCACCATAATCTTGTCACCAAAAAAATCAGACAGGGGGGACGGTTCTTCTGTCCAATGTCCCATCAGGACAGAAGAACCGTCCCCCTGTCTTTGTTTTACGCTGTGATCGAATTACCTGTATAGAGCTGATAGTACTTGCCCTTCTGCTCGAGCAGCTCGTCATGCGTACCGCGCTCGATTATGCGGCCCTGTTCGAGGACCATGATGCAGTCCGAGTTGCGGACCGTTGAGAGCCTGTGCGCGATAACGAAGGTCGTGCGGCCTTTCATGAGCTTGTCCATGCCGTCCTGAACGATCTTCTCTGTACGGGTATCGATCGAGGAAGTCGCCTCGTCAAGGATCAGTACCGGAGGATCGGCGATAGCCGCGCGGGCGATCGCGAGCAGCTGTCTCTGACCCTGCGACAGGTTCGCGCCGTCGCCGGTCAGCTTTGTATTGTAACCGTCGGGCAGACGCTTGATAAAGCTGTGCGCGTTCGCGAGCTTCGCTGCCTTGATTACCTCTTCATCGGTCGCGTCGAGCTTGCCGTAACGGATATTCTCCATAACGGTTCCGGTGAACAGATGCGTCTCCTGGAGAACTATGCCGAGTGACCGTCTGAGATCCGCCTTCTTGATCTTATTTACATTGATCGCATCGTAGCGGATCTTGCCGTCCTGGATATCGTAGAAACGGTTGATCAGGTTCGTGATAGTGGTCTTGCCGGCGCCGGTTGAGCCTACAAAGGCGATCTTCTGTCCGGGCTTCGCAAAGAGCTTGATGTCATGCAGCACCATCTTTTCGTCGGTGTAGCCGAAGTCTACGCCGTCAAATACCACATCTCCCTTTAATTCTACATATGTAGTCGTATCGTCCGCCTTGTGATAATGCTTCCATGCCCAGAGACCTGTGTGTTCCCCGGTCTCCACCACGGTATATTCGCCCTTGTCGTCACTGTACCAGTTCGCGTATTCCGGGATCGAAGCTGCTTCTGCCGAGCCCTTATCCACACGTCTGGCATTGACCAGAGTCACATATCCCTCGTCCGTCTCAGGCTTTTCGTCCATGAGCTTAAAGATACGGTCTCCTCCCGCCAGAGCCATGATGATCGAGTTGATCTGCATGCTTATCTGGTTGATGGGCATATTCAGCTGGCGGTTGAAGGTCAGATAGCTGATGAGCGCTCCGAGGCCGAGACCGCCTACTCCGTTGATCGCCATCATACCGCCGACGATAGCCAGGACAACATAGCTGACATTGCCGAGCTGCGCATTGATGGGCATGATGATATTGGCAAAACGGTTTGCGTTATATGCGCTGTCAAACAGTTCTTCGTTCAGTTTGTCAAAATCACGGATATTCTCGTCTTCGTGGCAGAATACCTTTACAACCTTCTGCCCGGACATCATTTCCTCAACGAAACCGTTCAGAGCTCCGACAGCCTTCTGCTGCTTTACAAAGTACTTACCGCTCTGTCCGGATATCTTTTTGGTGGTATAGAGCATGATCGCGATCATGGCTACCGAAACCAGCATCAGCTGCCAGCTCAGGAGTATCATGCTGATCGTTACGCTGACGATGGTAATGATGCTGTTCAGGAACTGCGGGATACTCTGGGATATCATCTGTCTCATCGTATCAACGTCATTCGTATAGAGCGACATGATGTCACCGTGCGAATGGGTGTCGAAATACTTGATGGGCAGCGACTCCATATGTTCGAACATATCATCCCTGAGCTTTCTCTGGAAGCCCTGAGTGATCCTGACCATGATCCTCGCCTGTATGAAGCTCGCGAGAATACCTGTAAGGATGAAGCACGCCGTTACGAATATCTCGTGCGCCAGATCCGTAAATGTCAGCTCCCCGTTCCTGATCCCGGGGATATAAATGTCTATCAGCGTTCTGGTAAACAGAGTTCCCTTGACGGTCATGCAGTAAACGGTGATGCCGATACATGCCGCTACACATATCCACAGGAACAGATTATCCAGGATCATGTACTTGATCAGCCTCTTAAAGATCTTTCCCGGATCCTTAACCGTCGGCTTCATTCCTCTGGGCATAGGCCCACGTCCCGGTCCCGGCATTATCGCTCACCTCCTTCGTCAAAGTCTCCGTTGCCGCCTGTCTGAGATTCATAAACGTCGCGGTAGATCGGGTTATTCTTCAGCAGTTCTTCATGTGCGGCGAATCCGTTGATCTTTCCGTCTTCCATGACAATGATCCTGTCGGCGTTCATTACGCTGGAGATACGCTGCGCGATAATAAGCTTGGTAGTACCCGGTATCTCTTCGGCAAATGCCTTGCGGATCTTTGCGTCGGTTGCCGTATCGACCGCGCTTGTACTGTCATCCAGGATAAGTATCTTGGGTTTCTTGACAAGAGCTCTCGCGATACAGAGTCTCTGCTTCTGGCCGCCGGATACGTTCGTTCCGCCCTGTTCGATGTAAGTATTGTATTTATCGGGCATCTTCTCGATGAACTCATCCGCGCAGGCAAGCCGGCAGGCCTTTTTGCACTCGGCTTCTATCGCGGCTGTTTCTTCGGGTGTCTCGGGCTTGTCATTCTGAGCGCATTTCTTTCTAACGCCCCAGCGCAGGTTCTCCATAACGGTTCCGGAGAAAAGGACATTTTTCTGAAGAACAACGCTTACCTCATCACGGAGCACCTCAAGGTCGTAGTTTCTCACATCCTCACCGCCGACCAGGACGACACCGTCGTTGACGTCATACAGACGGCTGATCAGGTTGACGAGCGTGGACTTTGCGCTTCCCGTACCGCCTATGATGCCGATCGTTTCTCCGGCTTTGATCTTCAGATTGATATCGCTTAATACGTTTTCCTTGCCGTCCTTGTTATAACGGAAATTCACGTTTCTGAACTCGATGCTTCCGTCTTTTACTTCCATGATCGGATTCTCGGGGTTGGTTATATCGGGCTCTTCGGTCAGCACCTCATTGATACGTCTGACGCTCGCCGCGCTCATCGTAAGCATGATGAATATCATCGAAAGCATCATCAGGCTGAACAGGATGCTCATGCAGTATTGAAGCAGCGCCGTAAGATCACCAAGCTGAAGTTCGGTTTCCATCGAGTTTACGATCATCTTTGCGCCGAACCAGCTGATAAGCATCGTACAGGTGTAAATGGTAATGCTCATCGCAGGGCCGTTAAAGGTTGTAAGCTTCTCCGCCGTGGAGAAGATCTTATAGATATTGTTGCTCGCGGTCTTGAACTTCTTTTTTTCGTAGTCCTCACGGACATAAGCCTTTACCACGCGGATCGCGTTGACATTTTCCTGAACGCTCGCATTCAGCTCATCATACTTCGGGAATGCCTGTTCAAAGGCCTTCATCGCTTTGGAAATGATCAGCGCGAGGATACCACCGAGGATAACTACCGCCACCATGTAGATAAGCGCCAGCTCGGGCTTGATCGTAAATGACATGATCATCGCGATAACAAATGTCATGGGCGTTCTCATGCACATTCTCAGGATCATCTGGTATGCGTTCTGGACATTGGTGACATCGGTGGTAAGTCTGGTAACAAGTCCGGCTGTGCTGAATTTATCGATATTCTTGAACGAGAATGTCTGGATCCTGTCAAACATGCCCTTTCTCAGATTCTTGGCAAAGCCGGCAGATGCCTTCGCTCCGAACACGCCTCCCAGGATACCTCCGGCAAGTCCGAAGAGCGCCGCGACGACCATAAAGATACCGATCACGATGATATGGTTCATGTCGCCGACCACTTCGCCCAATTCGTTTTTCTTATTGATGCCGTCGTTGACAAGAGATGCCATGAGCATCGGTATGATCATCTCCATCGCCACCTCGAGGATCATGGCGATCGGTGTCAGGAACGACTCTTTCTTATACTCCCTGACATAGGACAATAATCGTTTTATCAAGGTAATTACCTCCATGTTAAAAAAACGTTCTACTTAGCTTATTTTCTTACAAAACGCACCAAAAATCCACTAATTTTTCATAAAAAAACTCTAAGGTTTGTATGACCTTAGAGTTTTGTTTCTCAGATTTCCTTTATGTGTATCAGCTTCGACTTAAAATCGCCCCAGAAGCCGTCCGGCGCGTTGATGCCTGCGAACATCAGAGCATCGCCCTTGAGTTCGAGCACATTTTCGGTGCTGTCGTCAGCGGTCTTGATATCAAATGTCGCAACGCGGTAAGTCTTCTCGGGATCGAGACCCTTGAGTCTGATGCGCCTCGACTTATAATTGGGCTGATGGAGCACCTCTACGATCGTGAGCACAGCCTCGGTCTTATCCTTCGTAACGACCTCCCAGCAGTCCCAGAGCCCGTTCTCGAGGAAGGACGCGATGCGGTAATAATCGCCCTCGCGCACGATGTCGTTGAACTTGTGATACATCGCGATCTGCGCGGGGATCATCTCGCGGTCCTCTTTCGGGATGCGCGTTACATCGAGCTCATAGCCGAAGGTTCCTGCGAGAGCCACATAGCCTCTCGTCTCAAAAGGCGTGGTGCGTCCGACCTGATGGTTAGGGCAGTCGCTGACATGAGCGCCCATCGTCGACATCGGGTAGATGAGGGCCGTGCCCTGCTGTATCTTGAGTCTTTCAACCGCATCCGCGTCATCCGAAGTCCAGATCTGGGGACCGTAATAGAGGATGCCGGGATCGAAGCGCGCTCCGCCGCCCGAGCAGTTCTCCAGCAGCAGATCGGGGAACTCGGTCACCAGTCTCTCCTGCAGCTCATAAACGCCCAGAACATAGCGGTGGAACAGTTCTCCCTGCGATCCTGCGTCGAGCATCGAGCTGCCCAGATCCGTGATCTGCCTGTTCATATCCCATTTCAGATACTCGATATTTGCGCTCTTTAAGATACTGCGGACCTGATTGTAGGTGTAATCCACAACCTCGGGCCTCGACATGTCGAGCACGAACTGCGCGCGGCTCTGAACGCCCCTGCGTCCGGGGATATGGATCGCCCAGTCGGGATGCGCGCGGTACAGGTCGGAATCGGGTGAGATCATCTCGGGCTCCATCCAGATACCGAACTTCATGCCGAGCTTGTTGACCTCATCGACGAGGTATTTAAGTCCGCCGGGCAGCTTATTCTCGTTGACGATCCAGTCTCCGAGCGAGCTGTCGTCGAAATTGCGTTTTCCGAACCACCCGTCGTCCATGACCAGCATCTCGATACCGAGTTCGGAAGCCTCCTTCGCGATGGCGATCAGCTTCTCGGTCGTGAAATCAAAGTAGGTGGCTTCCCAGTTGTTGATCAGGATCGGCCTGCGTACATTCCTGTATTTGCTGCGGATCAGATGTTTACGGTAGAGGTCGTGGAAGGTCCTCGACATGGCGCCGATGCCCTCATGCGAGTAGACCATGACAACCTCGGGCGCGACGAACTCCTCGCCCGTATGCAGGTTCCAGCAGAAATCCTCGGGATTGATGCCCATCATGACACGCACGGTCTTGAACTGCGACTTTTCCGCCTGCGCGATGAAGTTGCCCGAGTATACGAAGTTGAAGCCCCATACCTCGCCGGCGTCCTCGGTCGTGTTCTTATCGAGCAGCGCGATGAACGGATGCTCCTGATGGCTCGACTCGCCGCGTTTGCTGGAAACATAGTGCTTTCCGTAGCCGAGGCGGTTGCGGTCGATCGTTCTCTCTCTCGCCCAGGAGCCGTGCAGGAAAATGGTATCGTAATCGCCGTCTTCAAAGTCTACACATGTAGAAAGGACTTTGGTCAGCTTGATATTTGCGTATTTACCGGTATTCTTGACCCTGACGCTCCTCGTGATCGCGTCAACATCCTCGAACACGGTGTAAATGAGCGTAACTTCGAGCCCGTTGTAGGGATCGTCGGCTATGATCTCGAGCGTGGTGCACTCGTCATCTTTTCCGAAGGTCGCAGGCATGCCCTTGATCGCGGGCTTTCCCGAATAGATGATATGCGAGCGGTATTCGAGCGAGGTCGCGGTATAGCCCTCGGGATTGAGCACCTTGAAGGAGTCGTCGCGGTAATCGCCGAGTCCGTGCGTTGCGTACTCAAAAGGCATGCAGTCGTTGAAGGAGCAGCGCTCGCGCTCGTTGTTCGACGGAACGGCCTTCCCGAAATCCGTGCGGGTCAGATCCGCGGTGCGGTAGTCTGACAGCCGCCTGCCGTAATACATGTGCAGCATGAAGCCCTCTTTGTCGACCAGCTCGAACATGTAGGTGGAATGCGGCGTGTCCAGTTTAAAGATCCGTTCGTTCTCGTAAAATACAATGCCCATAAGTCTTCTCCTTATACTTTAGATACCTTTCTCGTTTCTTTTATATGCGCATGCATCTTCAGGATCAGCTGCATCGCCGTACTGATTACAATGATGCCGAACGCGATCGCGCCGACTTCCATTACGAGCTTATAGCCGAAAAAACGGACCTGATCACTGTCGTCCATGACCAGATTGATCATCATCCTGTACAGGTCGCCTCCGGGTACCATCGGCACGAGCATGGGAACGAGAAGGATGATAACGGGCGTTTTGGCAATGCGCGCCATGATCTCGGCAAAGGCCATGATCACCATGGTGGCTATAAAGCAGGCCAGAAAAACATTATCCGTCTGTGTGAAAACTATAAGATACGCGCCCCAGGTGATCGCTCCGCCCACAGCGGTAATGATCATCTTGCGGCCGTGAATGTTGAAAAGCAGTGAAAATCCTATCGCAGAGAAGATCGCTGCCATAATCTGTACAAAGTATTCCATGGCGTCTCCTCCGTTATCTGAATATCAGCATGGCCGATACGCAGCCCACGGCTATCGCAAAGGCCTTCAGCAGCGCGTCGCAGATTCCCATAAGGCCCGCGACGGTATCGCCTGTTATCACGTCTCTGATCGATGTGGTAAGCGCAAGACCCGGTATCAGGAGCATGATATTGCCCATGATGATACTGTCCATCGCCGCCGCGTCGATAAAATATGTCACGCCCTGAACGCACACCGTCATTACAAATGCGCTGACAAGGATCGCGATGATCGGACGGATCTTAAGTCTGTCCGAAAAGAGCATACAGGTAACGAGTATAATGCTTACCGCGCCAGAGATCAGAGCCTCGATCCAGTTCCCGCCGAAGAACACGGTAAAAGCGGTCGCAGATACGATCGATGCGATATAACGCATACGCTTTCCGTAATGCCGCGTATTCTCCGCAATATCGGTGATCCTGTCCCTGAGCTCGTCCAACGGTACCGGGTTTTTGCAGATCTGCCTCGAAAGCTCGTTGGCCCTCGCCACCTTCTCAAGGTCTACCGCGGCCACGCTTACCCTGCGCGTCTGCGTGTATACTTTTTCGTCGGAGGTGATCACCGTCAGGGATATCATGTTATTGATCGTAAATATCTCAACGCGCCTGCACTCATACGCATGACCTATCCTGCGGATCGTATCCTCCACGCGGTTGACCTCGGCGCCCGCGCGCAGCATGAGTTCCCCGAGGTCCAGGAAACAGGCAAGCATGCGGTCTCCGTCAGCATTAACAAGCGTCTCCCGCCCTTGGGCGGCAGACGCATTGTTTATTATATCTAAGGTATCGGTATTTGTACTCATCATCTGTCCTGCATTTCGCATCAGTAGAATTTAAGGTTCTGTCTTTATTACTCAGTCTTCCATAAGCCGTGCAGATTGCAGTATTCATAGGCGGCTACGAATTTGTCGTCGTCGGTGAGAATGAATTCGAGCACGGGCTTGTCACCGGGCTTAAGAACCTTTCTCTGTGCACCCTTCTCGGTCTCGATCGCGATCCACTCAATGTAATGCGCGTCAAGCATCGGATGCTCCACAGAGCCTACGGACACGGTAACCTTATTGCCTTCGATCTTCACTACAGGTACATGTTTCTCATGAGCACCGTCGGATGTGCCGGGGATGAGCTCCTTCATCTTCTCTCCGCAGCAGATCATCGGAACACCGGACTCCTTAACCATTCCTACAAAATTACCGCAATGCTCGCAAACAAAGAACTTCATACGCTGCCTCCTGTTCTGTGATAAATAACTGTTACGCCCGCAGAAACCTCCGCGGGCGTAACCACACGTCTATGAAATTATCATACTGCAAAATACACGGATTTTCAATCACCGGTCGCTTCGGAATTTACCTCGGGATTCAGATCAAGTATCGTCGATACATTGTCACTGCCCATATAGGTACGGGGAAGTGTGCCGTTCCAGTTGGTTACATAGTAGTAATTAACCAGCTCGGGATACTCGGCGAGCATCTTTCCCAAGTTGCCCATGATGGCCGCATCTTTCTGGCCCTGATACTCTGCTGCGTCCGCGCCGATCTTTGCAACCTCTGCATCGGCCTGTGCCGCGATGATCTGTGCCTGTGCCTGAGCCTCTGCGGAGATCTTTACCTTCTGCGCATCTGCCTCGGCCTCGATGATAGCCTGCTCCTGCTCTGTCTGTGCACGGAGCTTGTTCTGCTCCGCAACCTGCTTTGCCTCAACCGCGTTTGTGAACGAATCGGTGAAGTCAATGTCCTCGATAGAGGTGCTTACAAGCTGTACATTGTACTGTGCGAGCGAATTTGAAAGGATTGCTTCAACCTCGCTTGAAAGGATACCGCGGGAAGCGATAAGGCTCTCTGCGTTATACTTTGCGAATACGCCTTTAACCGCCTCAAGGATCTTGGGCTGTACTACCTTGTCAAAGTAATCAACGCCGATGGTCTTGTAGATCGTCTGTGCGTTGGCCTTGTCGATCTGGTAGTTAAC
>JAEEXY010000044.1 GCA_016288005.1 Lachnospiraceae bacterium | reverse complement strand
AGAGGGCTTTGCTCCCGAGGTTGCATGGGTTACTCACGGAGGCTTAGATCCCCTTGAGGAGAGACTCTGCGTACGTCCCACTTCGGAGACACTTTTCTGCGATTTCTATAAGAATATTATTCAGTCGTACCGCGACCTGCCCAAGGTTTACAACCAGTGGTGCAGCGTAGTCCGCTGGGAGAAGACCACACGTCCTTTCCTGCGTTCGCGTGAGTTCTTATGGCAGGAGGGCCACACCGCCCACGCCACTGCAGAGGAAGCTCAGGAGCGTACAGAGCAGATGCTGAACCTCTATGCGGATTTCTGCGAGCAGGTTCTGGCTATCCCCGTTGTAAGAGGACGCAAGACCGACAAAGAGAAATTTGCGGGAGCCGAGGCCACATACACGATCGAGGCCCTGATGCACGACGGAAAGGCACTTCAGTCGGGTACGAGCCATAACTTCGGCGATGGTTTCGCAAAGGCATTCGGCATCCAGTACACCGACAGGGACAATAAGCTTCAGTACGTTCATCAGACTTCATGGGGCATGACCACACGTCTGATCGGCGCGATCATCATGGTTCACGGCGATGATTCGGGACTTAAGCTTCCTCCGAGAGTTGCTCCCGTTCAGGCCGTTATCGTGCCCATCATGCAGAATAAAGAGGGCGTGCTCGACAAGGCGTTCGAACTTAAGGACAGACTTGTCAAGGCCGGCATCCGCGTAAAGGTTGACGATACCGACAAGCGTCCCGGATTCAAGTTCTCGGAGCAGGAGATGAGAGGCTTCCCCGTACGTATCGAGTGCGGTCCGAAGGATATCGAGGCAGGCACCTGCGTTGTGGTTCGCCGCGATACCCACGAGAAGCTGACCGTTGCGCTTGACGCGATCGAGACCGAGATCCCCCGCATTCTGGACGATATCCAGCGTAATATGTTCGAGACCGCAAAGGCTCATCGTGATTCGCATACATACGACGCGACCGAGTACGGCGAGTTCTGCGACATCATCAACAACAAGCCCGGTTTTGTACGTGCCATGTGGTGCGGCGACCGCGCATGCGAAGACAAGATCAAAGAGGACACCGGCGCTACATCGCGCTGCATGCCTTTCGCACAGGAGAAGCTTTCCGACAGATGCGTTTGTTGCGGCAAGCCCGCAAAGGCGCTCGTTTACTGGGGCAGAGCTTATTGATCGCTGACCGGGAACGTTATATACGGTCTGCATTGACTAACGGAGATTATTATGATCAATTTCGAAGAAGAGGTGGCCAGATTCCAGCCCAGCCTTGACATCGATCAGGCAGAGGAATCCATTTACAACAACGATATGACCGATCTGTCAGATGTTATCGACACGATCATCAACGGAACATCGGGAAAGAATGACAATCAGTAATAAGGGAGTATTATACAGATGAATTGTCCCAGATGCGGCAATCCTGTTCCTGCCAGACGTCAGTACTGCGAGGTCTGCGGTACCGATATCTCCATTTACAGGAAGATAATCAGACTCTCCAACAGATATTACAACAGCGGACTCGAAAAGGCCAAGGTGCGCAACCTGACCGGAGCCGCGCAGGATCTGCAGAAGAGTCTCGAAATGAATAAAAGAAATATCGAGGCGCGTAATCTGCTCGGACTGGTTTATTACGAGATGGGAGAGACCGTTTCGGCGCTTTCCGAGTGGGTCATCAGCAAGAGCTTTTCGCCCGATGCCAACGAGGCGGAGGACCTGCTCGAGAAGGTTCAGGATAACCAGAACGAACTGGAAAATATCAACCAGGCGATCAAGAAATACAATCTCGCCCTCGAGGCGGCGAAGGAGCAGAACGACGATCTCGCGATCCTTCAGCTGAAAAAGGTAGTGAGCCTGCACGGCAATTTCCTCCGTGCGCTGCAGCTGCTGGCGCTGCTCCTGATCAAGACCGAACAGTACGATCAGGCAAAGAAATACTTAGACCGCGCGATCAAGATCGACGTCGGCAACACCACGACACTCAGATATCTTTCGGAGATAGCCCGCGAAACGGGTGAGGATAATCCGAGGCTTCGCGAGAGCGAGAGCAAGGATATCGCAAAGGAGTCATCGCGCGGCATCGGTGTGGTGAGCTCTTACCGTGAAGAAAAGCCGAACGTCATGGTTTTCGTAAACCTGCTGCTCGGCGTGCTGATCGGTATAGCGGTTGTGTATTATCTGATCGTTCCCACGATCAAGTCAAATATCAAAGAAGAGTACGAATCGCAGAAGGTCGACTACAGCGCGGAACTCTCCGCCAAAACTGCGGAAAACGCCCAGCAGGCAAAGACGATCGCGGCTCTTGAGCGTCAGGTAAATGAGCTCCAGACGACGATCGACGGTATCGATACCACGCCGGTCACGGTAGAGGTCGGGACCGAGGGCTACAGGGCATTCTTTGATGTTTACAAGGAATACAGGGAGTTAAAGTCCGGCGAGTACAGTGACGATGAGCTTCAGAAACTGGCGCTCGACCTCTGGTCCGTGGACGCTTCGGGAATCGACAGTGAATACGCTCTTTCTATGCTCGAGGATATGAGATCGGATATCTATCCCACCGCAGCCAGAAAGATATATAAGGCCGGCAAGGCCCTGTATGACAGCGCCGATTACGAAGGAGCCGCAGGCATGCTCGAAGCGGCAGTTGCGTTCAACAGGGAAAATGATGCCGCCATGTATTATCTCGGCAAATCCTATCAGGCCCTGTCGCAGTTTGACAAAGCAATCGAATATTACAAGCTTATGCTTGAGGTTTGCCCGAACTCAACACTTAAAGAATACATTCCGCAGAGACTGCGCGAATGCGGTTATACCGAATAATTAAGAGGTGCCTGTCACCATAAATGGTGACAGGCACCTTTTCTTTTATTCCATCTCTGCGCTCCAGAGCGTGTACTGGTTCTTTCCGTGGGTCTTTGAGTAGTAAACCGCCTGGTCGGCATGTTCGATGAGATCGAGTCTTTCCATCGAATGATCCCAGAGCGATACGCCGAGGCTTATCGTAACATTGACCGATTCGGTGCTCGTGTAGGCTATGCCGGTGCGCTCGACGCTCGAGCGGATCTTTTCGGCGATCGCTGTGGCTGCGGTCTCATTGTTTGAGTAGAGCAGTACGACGAACTCCTCGCCGCCGTAACGGCACACGATGCCGGCATCGCCGACGACGCGCTTCATGATGCCCGCGATGGTACGAAGAACCTTATCACCGAAGGGATGACCGTAGGTATCGTTGCAGCGTTTGAAGTTATCAACGTCGATCATGATCGCGGCAAGGTTCGAATCGGGTTTGCTCGTCAGGTCGCTGACTCTGTTGTCGAGATACGAACGTCCGAATATGCCTGTGAGTCCGTCCGTGATGGCTCGCTGGTACAGACGCGCGTTCTGAATGGGAGATGCGCCCTGTTTTGCGATGAAGTCGAGAGCCTCGACATACTCATCTGAGAATATCTGACGCACGAGACGGCTGTCGAGGTAGATGACACCGAACAGGTCGCCTCGAAGTATCATGGGCATGGCCATAACGGACTTGATGCCGTAGCGGGCCATGACGGGATAATGCTTTCTGAACTCATCCGACTGAACATCGTTGATAACGATCGGCTTCTGACTGCGCTCAACCTCCTCGAGCATCCAGTCGTAGGTATTGCTGTCGAAGCTGCCGAGGTTGTATACGGATGCGACGTAGAGCTTTTTCTCACCGGTCTCGGGATAGAGGAAAAGTATGCCTCGCTCCGCGCCGACGAGCTCAACGGCCTCCTGCAGGATCTGGCGCTGCAGATCCACGTCGTTCAGTGTGGATGTGAGCACCGCGCCGAGACGGAGCAGTGTATTGATACGTCTGTCGGCATTCAGTCTGTTGTGGCGCTCCATGATGCTCATCAGCAGAGGACTGCTGCTGAACGATTCCTGATAGCGCTCCGAGATGATCTTTTCACAATCCTTCATGTGCACATTGGAGGAAATGTGGGAGAAGATCATGTATGCCTCGAATACAAAGAACCGTGCCTCGATAAGCTTATGCTTCGAGAGGAGGTACTGGCTGTATTCGAAATTGATCATCGCATTCTCGTAATAATACTGGTTCGAGGATGTGAGGATATTACCCTGACGGTACGCATGCTCGCAGACTTTGTAATGGCCGGTGAGTATGCCGAGCATCGCCTCCGCGCGCGCGGCTACGATGGTAGTGCTGGCGCGCCTGCTGCGGCCTTTGATCTTGTCGCAGATGCTCGAAATGTTAAACTCCTGATTCTGTATCTCGTTGACCGTAAGATTGTTGCGGTCGCGGTCAAGCTTTTTAACGAGCGCGATAACGAGGTAAGCGTAAACCGAATCCTTGTATCTGCCGGTGAGGGCGTTCTTGTCGATGATCTCCTTCGCCTTTGTGAGGTGGGTGATCGCGTCGGCAAATTTGCCTTCTTCGAGCTTTAAGCGGCCCAGCTCGAATGCGAACGAAACGGCAGGGTAGTGCAGCGTCAGACGCTCGACTACGGCCTCGCACTTCATCGCCGCGGAATTGGCTTCGGCATAATCGCCTGACTCAATGAAGCATGCCATCATGTAGCTGTAAGCCATGGCCAGTGAGAACATGTCGTTGAGGCGGATGGACGTGGTTTCGCATTCACGGCACAGCGAGAGCGCCTTTTCATACTGACCCGCCATCTGGTAGGAGTGCGAAAGATAGATGTTCGCGTTGTTGAGCTGCCAGTGATCGCCTATATTCTCGAAGCCCTCGCAGGCCTCCTTTAATGACTTGATGCTCTTATATACGTCGCCGCGTGCCTGATAATGCATGCCGACCAGCTGGAGCCCCTTGGCGAGAGCATACTGATCGCCCGTATCACGGATGAGCTGGAGACCGAGGTTCTCAAACTCCTCGGAGCGCTTATATTTTTTGTGTCGTGTCAGATAGAGCGACATGCCGATCATCGCAAGACCGAGCTCGGCCGATGCGCCGAGATTCTTCATGACATGGTTGTACATGCGGATGATGCAGTGGTTGTATGCTTTTGCGTCATAGAACGCGTAGGTCCAGCAGAGCGACTCGAATATCTTGGCGATGAGCTTGGCCTCTCTGGGATCGCCCTTTTCGACCGGCTTTATCTTGGAAGGATCGGACTTTATGCGCCTGAACATGAGCAGGATCTTCTGCAGGGGAGCCTCGAAAACGGCGGAAGCGGACTTCGGATTAAAGCGCACTCCGAGACTCTCGAGAGCCTTGATGTAGTACTCCTCGCACTGCGCATAGCTGTTGATGCGGTAATACGCTATACCGATCCTGGTGTAGAGCTTGGCGATCGTGAACGGATCCGTGAGGTATGAGAGAAGGCTGTTGGCCAGTTCGATGGCCAGGGCGCTGTTGCCTGCCGAGAGATTCAGATCGATCAGCGAATCCATCGTGATGCACCAGTTCTCCGAGCCCTCCTCCTCGTGAGTGTTGATGAGTTTTAATGCCTGGTTATAGTATGCCAGCGCCTCGGTGGTGGCGTAGGAATACTTTGCCAGAGCCGCGGCCTCCAGAATGAAACGGTAAACGTCCTCATCGGAGCCGGCCTGAGTATAGTGGTAGACCAGTCTGTAAACGTCGCGGGGTTGACCGTGGTTGAGAGCCTCGATCGAGCGGGCGATCTTCAGATGTATCTCTTTCTGCTCATCATCGGCAACCAGCTGAAGAAAAGCGGAATGTATGTCTCTGTGCGAGAACTCGTAGATCTTTGCGGTAGAGCTGCAGTCGATGAACTGGAGCCTGATCGCGCTGTCTAGCACGGACGAGAGCTTGTCCGGATCGATATCGGTAACTTTGGCGAGCAGCTCGAGGCTGAATGTATCGCCGATGACCGCCGCCTGCTTGAGGGCTTCGAGTCCCATCATGGGCAGCCTCTCCATGCGCTGACGGATGATCTTGAAGATATCTTCGTTTTTATCGGTAACGTTGCGCAGGAGCTTCAGATCCATGTCGAGCGTACCGGCCCTGACGGAAATGATGCCGTCCTCGAGCAGTGAACGGATCACGTTCGACGCAAAGTAAGGATTGCCGTCGGTGATCTGCATGATGTAATCGACCAGATCCTCACTCTGGGAAGGGCTGACGATCAGCAGATCGCAGATGAACTCGCGCATCCTCTCGCGGTCGAAGGGCAGCAGTCTGATAAGCTGGGGCTGCTTCTCCGTGCTGAATCTGGACACGAACTCGTCCAGCTGAGGATTCTCGGAAAGCCGTTCGGTACGGCATGAACATACTACGAAAACCTTATGCGAGGATATCCGCTCGAGCATCTCACTGAGCAGTGAGAGCGATGCGGCATCGACAAAATGGATATCGTCGAAGATCAGCACATAGGGCTTGTTCGAGGTGAGCGAAAGGAAGAACTCGGCGAGTATGCGAAGCGTCCTCTGCAGCTCCTTATAGGGCTCGAGAGGAGCGGACTCACCGGTCTCACCGGCTCTGACATAATCGGCGAAAACGTCCTTTGCTTCGGGGAAGATATTCGTTACAAGATCCGAATGGCGTACAACCTCATTCGGGAAACGTCCCTTTTCCGAACCTTTGAGGAAACGGAGAGATTTTTCGTATTCATCAAGGAACGCCTTTAATACCTCGCGGAAGCCGTGATAAGGCGTACCCATGGTCTGTTTGGTAAAATGCGCGCGGTAGAACGAAATGCCGCTGCTCTTGAGCTCGTTGGCAAGGCTCGTGAGCAGGTCGCTCTTTCCGCAGCCCTTCGAGCCGGTAACGAGACAGAAACGTCCCTCGTTCTCGAAGGCAATGGTATAGGACTGGCGCAGGTCGGCCAGCTCATATTTGCAGCTGAATACACGTGCATTCTTATCGAGGTCGGTGATCAGGTCGGAGCTGATGGAACCCTCGGTAGGAATGTTGGAATTCAGATAGATATCAAGATCGTAGATCAGGTCCTCGGCAGTCTGGTAGCGCTGGTCGGGATCCTTGGCGAGGAGCTTGAGGATGATCCTCGAGATCTCTTCGGTGACGGAAGGATTCAGCTTGTCCGGAGTGCGGGGAACGATGGCCACATGCTGATAAACCATGCTGTCGATGGTGCCTGCATGGAAAGGATATGAACCTGTGACGAAACGATAGAAGAGAACGCCGAGCGAATACAGATCGGAACGCGCGTCAACCTTACGGTTAAGAAGCCCGGCAACCTCGGGCGCCATGAATCCGAACTCCTCGTCTACCTGGCCCGAAGGGATATTGCTGAAATCGGTGATATAGGAAACACCGAAATCGAAGAGCTTTAGAGTATAGGATTCGGGCTTGCCTTCATCCGACGCGGGACATACGCCGATGGCGCCGGCCTTGATATTGCGGTGGATTATGCCGCGTTCATGGGCATACTTAAGAGCATCCGCCAGCTGCATGATAAAATCAATGGCCACGGAAGGCTCAAGTATCCTTCTGCTCTCGAGAAAATCGCCGAGGGGGATAAAGTCGGCGAACTCCGTAACGATACCGATGGTATTTGATACGGGGCCTGCATCGTAAACGCGGAGGATGTGATTATTTTCAAATGCCTTAATGGCAGGCAGTTCGTTGCTGAAACAGATCTTGTCGACGTCGTACTGGGTATAACGGCTCTGGTCCAGAAGTTTGATATATACGGGTGAGCCGCCGTCGATCTTGGTTCCGAGGTATGTGGTAAATACGCTGTTCTGATCGAAAACCGTTCCCACACGGTATCCGTCAAACAAAACAGCATTCTCAACCAGATTCATAAATAGTCTCCCTGAAAAATGAATACAAACATCCAAAATTAATTATATCCTTGATGCGTAAAAAAGACAAGAAAAATAAAGCACACAAAAACAGTTTTTGTAACATATTTTGTAACGTGAAGAAAAGGGCGGCCCCTTAACGGGGACCGCCCTTGTGTTATCGCAATTCGAATATACGAGCTGCTCTTATCTTATCATTTCTTGTATAACTGGTCGAACTGTCTCTGGAGCTCGGCGGTAACATCCTCGATGCCTGCCTGCTTTAATGCTGCCTGCATTTCAGCAACGATGTCCTCAGCGGTGCCCGAGTACTTGCCGTACGCGATCTGCTTCATGTAGTTGCCGAATACTTCGTTGCAGTTCTTAACCTTGCCTTCGATGCTGTCAACGTTGGGAACGAACTGTCCGTAAGGATAGTCGATCTTGATCTTGTCGTACTCTTTGTAGAGGGACTCGATAACGGGCCAGTTTCTGGTAGCGTCCTTGAGCTCGAGGTTGTCGTTTCTTCCCCACCACCAGCTGGTAGCGCCGCCGACGTTGTCGGTATCGGGATTGAAGCTTGCGGGAGTTACGCGGTAGCCGTTGGAATCAAGCTCGTAGGAGATGCCTTCGATACCGTAGTTGATAAGTCTGTAGCACTCGGGATCGTTTCTTAAGAGGTCATAGACCATCAGGGCTCTCTCAGGGTTCTTGGAAGCTGCGGAAACAGCCATAGCACCGTGAGTGATCGAAAGAGCGACTACGTTCTGGGTCTCTTCACCGAAGTAGAAGAAGCCTGACTCAGCTGCGGGATCGTTGTAAATGGTGTTCGAAGGTGTCTTGGAGCAGAGGTCTGTCCAGGTCTGTGTATGATGCTGCTCTGCGGCAACAAGGCCTACACGGTAGTCGTCTCTGTTGGTGGAGGTGGTGTTGTTGAGAACGTCGGTCTTCCAAACGCCCATCTCGTCCCACTTCTTCATCATCTTCGCGAAATCGACCATCATCTGTGTATCGGTGTAAGCGGGTGTGGTGATGGTGTAGAGGTTATCCTTTGTGCCGCCCCAGAGAGCTGCGGTGCAGATACCGTCGATGGGAACGAACTTGCTGTGGCTTGCTACCCAGCCGCTCGCCATCTGAACGTTGTGCGTGCCGTCGGAATCCCATGCAACATTGATGCCGAGAGCGTCCTTGTTGGCGGTAACGTACTCGAAATACTTGGTCATGTCTTCCCAGCTGTGAACGCCGTTTGCGAGACCGGCCTTCTTAGCCCAGTCAAGACGGTAGATGTAGCCGTGGTTGGTCCACTGAGCATAGTTATCCTCGGGCATTAAGTAAATGTCGCCGTCGTATTTGCAGAGCTCCCAGTGATCTGCGGGAACGCTCTTCCATGTCTCGGGAGCATAGGTCTTGAGCATATCCTCGGTAAGGATCTTGAAGCCGCCGTTCTTTGCGTTGGGCCATGCGTCAAGCCAGTCGGATGCGGTACCGATCAGGTCTACGGTTCCGTCCTGGGCTGCGATGTTCATGTTGTAAACGGAAAGATAATCTGTCCAGCCGATCCAGTAGAATTCCAGCTCGGCATTGCACTTCGCGGTAAGGATCTCATTGAGCTTCTTGTTCATCTCCTGAAATCTGTCCATAGCCGCGCCCTCGGGCTTGGAGCCGGTGAACATGTATGTGATCTTAACATGTTCCTTAGTGTCAACTTTCTTAGCGGAGCCGTCCTTTTTGCAGGCAGCAAGGCTGAGAAGCATGACGGTTGCCAGTAAAAGTGCCAAAACTCGTTTCTTCATAATTCTCCTCCTAAATTTGTTTATGTTATCCCTTTGCAGGGGGGTAACCGATATCAGCCCTTTACCGCGCCGACCGTGATACCGCTGATGAAATACTTCTGTACGAAGGGATAGAGCAGTACGATGGGGCCGGTGGCGAGCATCGCGGTGGCCATTTTGACGCTGTTTGACGGAATGTCGGTGATAACAACGTACTGGCCCGCTACGGTATTTTTGAGAGCCTCTGTTTTGTTGACCGTTTCGTAGAGCATGTACTGAAGCGGCTTAACATCCACTCGCGAGCTCAGGAACAGCGAAGACTGATACCACTCGTTCCAGTAGCCGAGGGCCAGGAACAGTCCGATGGTCGCGAGCGCGGGTTTCAGCATCGGAAGGATGAGAGCGGTGAATATCTTCATGTCTCCGGCGCCGTCTATCTTGCCGGATTCGGTGATCTCATGCGGAATGCTCTTAACGAAATTCTTCATGAGGATCACGAGCCAGGGCGACATGAGCAGCGGCAGCAGAATGGCCAGGTAGCTGTCCTTTAATTTGTAGAGCTGCGTCATGATCAGGTAGTAGGGCGCCAGTCCGGCGGAAAACAGGCTCGTAAAGTAGATGTAGAACGAGATCCCGTTCCTGAAAGGGAAATCCTTGCGCTGCAGCGCGTAACCCGTCATAGCGATGATCGAGAGACCGATCGCGGTACCGATGACCGTGAGCAGGATGGTAACAACGTAGGAACGCCAGATAAGTCCCGATTTCATGACGGCCCTGTAGGCCTCGGTCGAAAACTCACCGGGGATCAGCTGTACTCCGTGAAGATTCAGGTAGCTCTCGGACGAAAACGAACTGCCGAGGATTACCAGAAACGGGAAAATACATGCGAGCGAATATATCGAAGTAACAAAATAGCCTATGCCGCGTACGACAATATCGGAAACCCCGAGCTTGACCTTTGCCGAACTGGAGGCCATGTCCAAATCTTTTTTCTTAGCCATAATTCTCCTTAGAACAACGAATAATCGGGTTCGATCTTTTTAACGATATAGTTGACGGTCATAACTATGCCGAAGCCGATGAGCGACTGGTAGAAGCCGACGGCGGACGCCGTCGAGAAGTTGAAGTCGGTCACCGAAGCACGGTAAACGAAGGTCTCGATGATATCCGTGGTCTCGTAGAGCAGCGAGTTGGTCCCGATGATGTTGTAGAACAGACCAAAGTTGCCCTTTACGATGCCGCCGAGAGCGAAGAGCAGCAGGATAACGATCGTGGGGCGCAGACTCGGCAGGATGATGTAGCGGATCTTCTGGAAAGCGTTGGCTCCGTCAACCCTCGCCGCTTCGATGATCTCACCGTCTATGCCCATGATCGCGGCAAAATAGACAACCGAGTTGTAGCCGCTCTGCTGCCACAGATATATGAATATCAGTATCCCGGGCCAACATGACGGATCGGCGTAAGGCTGCCATCTCTCGAAGCCCCAGCGGCTCAGCAGAGTATTGACGAAGCCGGTATCGTAGTTGAGGAAGTTGAATACCAGCACGCCGATCAAAACGTGCGAGATGAAATACGGAAGGAACATCATGGTCTGTGAGACCTTTTTGAAAGCCTTCGATCTAATCTCATTCAGCAGGATCGCCATGAAAACGGCGAACAGGTTTCCGAGGATGATGAAAGCCACATTGTACAGGATGGTGTTCCTCGTGAGAGTCCAGAGCTTGCCCGACTGCACCATGAACTCAAAGTTCTGGAGGCCGACGAACTTACTGCCGAAGATGCCCTTCTGGTAGTTGTACTTTACGAAGGCAACCCAGATGCCGGGCAGCGGTACGTAACTGAAGAAAAAGAAAAACAGACAGGTCGGGAGGCACATGAATATCAGAGTGCGGTACTTCCTGACTTTCGCGAAAAAGCCGAGTTTCTTGCCGGCAGGCGCCTCGGCGGCCGATGCTTTAGACATAATGCAGATCCTTTCAAGCTGTAATGACGTGCCAGCACGTCACCTTGCACATTTGAAATCGGTTTCATTAAATCAATAATATACAACATGCACAGCAAATGTCAATTCTTTTATTTCAAAAATTGCATTTTGAGTAAAAAATGCTTTATATACGATATGATAATTGTGCATTGTAACAAAAAAACATCTTGACAACACGAGTAAATATTTTGTAACATGAAGCTGCAACCGATTTCAAAAATCACGGAGCGGGTGGGTTATGGCTAAGAATTCAGACAGCGAAAAAGTGATCACCATATATGATATAGCGAAGGAAGCGGGGGTTTCACCGTCGACGGTATCCCGCGTGCTGACCAACAGCGTCAATGTGCGTCCGGAAAAGAGGGAACGCATCGAGGCGCTCATAGAGAAGTATAATTTCAGACCGAACGCCATGGCGAAGGGCCTCTCGGACACGCGCTCGAGGGTGCTGGGCGTTCTTATGGCGGATATACGGAACCCTTTCTATTCGGCGGTTTACGTTGCGTGCGAGAACGCGGCGCTGGCCAGGGGCTACAGGGTAATATTGAGCTGTACCCTCGGAGAGACTGAGAGAGAGATAGAGCAGCTCGACATCATGAAGCAGCAGAGAGTCGAGAGCATCATCCAGATAGGAGGCAGGGTAGACGCCGTGATCACCGATTCTTCGTATATCAAAAAGGCGAAGGAGATATCGGCGCAGCTTCCCATCATCACGAGCGGCAAGATCGACGAAGTTTCGTGCTACCGCGTTGTGATCGACGCAAATGAGGCGATCAGGCTGCTGACGGAGCACCTGATAGGGCTCGGCCATGAGCGTATCGCGCTGGTGGGCGGAAGGCTCGACGTTATCTCGACTTACGAGAAATACATGACATACTGCAGGATACTGAAGGAGCACGGCATCCCGATAAACAAGCGGTACGTCTATGAAGGCAGGTACGATTACGATGCCGGCTACAGCGGTGTGCAGGAGCTTTTCGCAATGAAGGAAAAGCCTACCGCGATCATAGCGATAAACGATTTCTGCGCAGCAGGAGTCATCAGGAAACTGATCGAGGACGGATACCGGGTACCCGAGGACGTTTCGGTCGTCAGCTACGACAATACCTATATCACAAACCTGATATTCCCGAAGCTCACGAGCATTGACTATGACTACGAGACTTTCGGAAAGATGCTGGCGGATACCGCGATAGATGTTGCGAACGGCATGAGCGTTCCGAGCTTTCAGACGGTCACTCCGCGCCTCGTGATACGGGAATCGTCCGCGGCGAGAAAATGAGTTTTATGACGGAAACGGAGGCCTGACGATGATAAAACGATCCGGTCGGCTGACCGCGGCGGTCCTGGCGGCTATGATGCTGGTCTCGGGCTGCGGGAGCGGTTTCGCGAAAACACAGAACGGCAAGGCGGATGCCGGAGAGGCGGGAGAGATGGAGATCAGTAAAAGGATAAAGATAGATATATCCGGTGCACAGACCTTTAACGACACGAACCATGACGGTTACGGCGAGTTCGAGGGATGGGGGACCTCCCTGTGCTGGTGGGCCAACCGTCTGGGTTACAGCGAGTCACTGACGGAGCAGTCCGCAAAGGCTTTTTTTGACCCTGCCGCGGGGCTGGGCATGAACATAGGGCGCTACAACATAGGCGGAGGAGACAATGTTACCGATCCTGAGGCGCCTTTTTATCATGAGCCGCACATAAAACGCTCGGATTCCGAGGTTCCGGGGTATTGCGCCGATGTCACTGCGATCGATCTTTCCGCACATACGAAAGAATTCTACGAAGAAAACTACGCGCGGGCCGATCTTGAATGCGGATATGCATGGAACTATGACTGGGACGCGGATGCGAACCAGATGAACATCTTAAAGGCCGCGATCGCGGCGGCGGGAGGCGAATACATCGCCGAGGCTTTTTCGAATTCGCCGCCTTATTTTATGACGGTCAGCGGATGCAGCTCGGGCGGAGAGGACCCGGGTGCCGATAACCTCAGAGAAGACACGTACAGGGCATTTGCCTGCTATATGGCGGATGTCATAGAGCATTGGAAGAACGAAGGACTGGTATTCCAAAGCGCAGCACCGATGAACGAACCCGCGACGAGTTACTGGAAGGCACACAGCGACAAGCAGGAGGGCTGCCATTTTTCGATGGGAGAGTCCCAGTCAAGGATACTCATCGAGCTGAATAAGGCACTGACGGAGAAAGGCCTGGACATCATCATTTCGGCTTCGGATGAGACGAGCATCGATACCGCGGCCACCGCGTTCGGAAAGCTTTCCGACGAGGCAAAGGCCGTGATCTCGAGGATCGACACTCACGCATATCAGGGGACGCAGCGCAGACTGCTCAGGGAAACGGCAGAAAAGGCCGGCAAAAACCTCTGGATGAGCGAAGTGGACGGCGCGGAGGGCATATTCTCGGCAGGGAAGTCCGAAACGGGCATGCAGGCGGCGCTCGGGCTGGCCAGAGCCATTATCACCGACCTCAACGGTCTGAAGCCGACAGCTTGGATCATGTGGGATGCCGTTGATATCCATGTGGATTCGAAAAACAGATTTGACACCTGCAGCAGGAGCGCGGCGGATAAGATAATCGAGAGCGGCACACCTTTCTGGGGCATCGGCATCGCGGATCACGACACGCAGGAGCTGCTGCTCGGAAAGAAATACTACGCGTTCGGCCAGTTTTCGAGATATATCCGTCCCGGGTACTGCCTCGTCGATTCGGGAGATAACACCGCGGCGGCATTCAATCCTGCGGATCAGAGCATCGTCATCGTTGCGATGAATACGAGCCCGGATGACCGGAGATGGGAGTTTGACCTGTCGGATTTCGACGTGCCCGACGGCGGGCGCCGGATCACTGCCATCCGCACGAGCGGAACCATGGCGGACGGCGAGAACTGGGCAGATGTTTCAGACTGCGTTAATACGCTGATAAGCGCAAACTGTATGAGCTTTAGTGCAAATATTAAGGGCAGTTCGATCACCACTTTTATTATTTCAAGATAGCAAACAGATTTAAAAAGATAAAAGAGATCATTGTATCTTTATACTACGGGTTACAGGTTCGGGCGCTGCAGAGAAAACTTCCGCGACTCGTTGAGGACGTCGGTACTTATCGACCGTATTGTGGTCGATTATGTACCGCTGCGTCCGAAGAGAAGCGAGAGCGTGTCGCCGGAAGTTTTACTCGTCGCCGCCCGAACCGTCACTCGGTCGGAGAAGAGGGAACGTACAGCAGGAAGTTTTACTCGTTGTCGCCCGAATATGATAAACGAAGAGCAGCCCTCGCCGTAAGGCGGGGGCTGCTCTTGAAAAATAGGAAGACGGATGTTTGATTCCGGAAATCGTTAAAGTTTGAAGAATCCGAGCTCGCTGTCGAGTCTTTCGGCAACTTCGTTAAGGCTGCCGGCAGCCTCAGCCAGTCCGTTGACGGTTGCGTTGAGCTCTTCCATGGAAGCTCCGGTCTCCTCGGTGGAAGCTGCGTTTTCCTCTGAGATCGCGGAGAGTGAGCTCATGGCGTCAACGATCTGATCCTTGGAAGCGTTGCATGTCTTTGTGAGATCGGAGATAAGGCTGATACCGTCTACGGTGGAGTTAACGTTGGCGATCAGATTGTTGATCCTTACGTTTGTATCCTGCAGGACAGAATCCGCATTGCCCTTGATATCGGTGATCTCGGAAGTTTTCTCAAGCGCTTCCTGTGAGTACTTTAAGAGGGCGGACATCTCGTTGCGGATCTCCTGAGCGGTCTGCGCCGACTCGGTGGCCAGCTTTCCGATCTCTTCCGCAACTACCGCGAAGCCGCGGCCCGCTTCACCTGCTCTGGCTGCCTCGATGGAAGCGTTGAGAGCAAGGAGGTTGGTCTGCGAAGCTATGCTGGTGATGCCGTCAACCTTTTCGTTAACGCTCTGTACAGCATCGTTTGTGGCATTCATTGTAGCTGAAATCTCTGTTACCGAACCGCCCATGGTATCCATGCTTCTCGAGAGACTCTGCAGTGCCTCCGCACTCTGCTTGGACGCCTCGTTCATCTCGGAAGCGGTAGCGGCAAGCTGGTCTGCGTTGTCGGAAACGGTCTGTATCGCATTGGACAGTTCGATAAGGTTCTCGGTTGCGGACTGAACCGTACCTGCCTGATCGGTAGCGCCTTTAGCCAGCTCCTGAACCGCATTCGATACGGAATCGGATGTGTCGCTGATCTGTGACGATGTATCCGCGAGCTCCTTTGCCTTGGTGCCGGTCGTGGCGGATGCGTCCTTTGCGGCGCCGACGATCTCTTTCAGCTTTTCGCGAAGGCCGAAGACATTGCCGCCGATATCGTCGATATCCCTGATCGCAGAAGCAGATCTGGTATCCGATGTAAGATCTCCGCCTGCGAGTTTGTCGACATCGGAAATAACAACTGCGATGGAGGACGAAACCTTCTTTGAGATGTAGTAGATGATGGCTGCAAAGACAACTACCGCTATAACGACGATCAGGATGAGGAGCATCAGAACGCCGCGGATGTCTGCTTTGACATGGGACTGGGGCTGACCTGCCCAGGCTGCGCCGACTACTTTGCCGGAGCCGTCATAAAGAGGCATGTAATAAACGTAATATTTATCGTTTCCGACCTTAACGCCGCCTGCGGTAACGGATTGTCCCTGGCTGACCTTTGCCCAGATCGCGGAATCCATCTTGGTTCCTTCGTTTCGCTCACCGTTTTCCTTAACGGTGGAAGTCATATATCTGGTATCACCGATGAAGATGGTCATTTGGATATCGTCACCTTTAAGCATGTCTACGTAGTCATGCTCATACTCGATCTCATTGCCGTGATCCAGATCGTACTGATAATATTTTCTCAGCGCGTCGGAAACGACTTTGAGTTTCTGATAGGTGGCTTCTTCCAGATTACCGGAAACGGTAATGGCGGTAGCGATGCATGATATGATGCCTGCCAGCAATACCGGTACGAATCCTATCAGCAGAAGGACCGTAGTAATCGTGAGTTTTTTCTTTCCGTTCATAAAAACACCTCCGTTTTCCTCAAAATGTTGCAAAATCGGATGATTTAAAAAAGAAAATGTGATATAATCTTTTTGAAATCATATATTTATTGTTATTATACATGATTAATGGATATATGGATAATTCTATTTTTTAATATAGATATATCAGAAAGGCATAGCGAGTGAATAATTCATTTGAGTATTACAAAGTTTTTTATTATGTAGCCAGATATCTCAATATCAGCCAGGCGGCTAAGGTGTTGTCAACGGGGCAGCCCAACGTCACCAGGACCATCAAAAAACTCGAGAGCAGCCTGGGATGCGAACTGTTTGTGAGGACCAATTCGGGCGTTATACTTACCAAGCAGGGCGAGACGCTTTTCATGCATATCAAAGAAGCTTTCAGGCAGATAGACATCGGAGAATCAAAGATAAATGAAGAAGCGAGCATGGGAGAGAGGCAGATATCCATAGGTTTCTCGATCGCCGCGCCGTACAATCTGATCAATTACATCATTATCCCGGCCATCGGAGCATATGAGCAGGATTATGGGAAAACACACCTGCGGATAGCCTGCAAGCCTACACCGGAACTGATCGAGGACGTGGGCAAGGGCATTCTCGATATGGCTGTGATCACTTCCTCGGACCATCAGCGCATAGGCGAGTCAAAGGAGAGGATCATATTAAAATTCAGGGATACCGTTATTGCCGGGACCAAATACAGGGATGACTTTAAAGAACCCGCTTCGATGAAATACTTGTCGGGATTTCCGATCATCGGGTTTGCGGCAAATACCGAGACCTTTGCGCTGTATGATCATTTCTGCGCGTTAAACGGATGTGATTACCGTGTGGATATCGAAGTGCCTAACTATGATCAGGCGCTGGCTTTTGTGAAAAACAATATCGGCATCGGCTGCGTACCGGCGCAGCTGGCGGCCAGGGCCATAATGGACGGAGATATATTCGCGGTGCAGACCATAGATCCGCTGCCGCAGAGAAGGATATCCGTCATCAGGAATGAAGCCCTGGGCAATGCCTCGGCAGCGATCCTCGAAGATTACATAATAGAATATACAACGGAGCAGACCTGAGGCGGGAGTGCCGGATCAGCTCAATAGATTTTTCAATAGAAAACAGCAAAAAAGAAAGGGCTTCGGAAATCCTGAAACCCTTGAAAATAAAGCATCGAGGTGACGTGATTCGAACACGCGGCCTCTACGTCCCGAACGTAGCGCTCTACCAAACTGAGCCACACCTCGATTGGCTGTTAACCAAACAAAGATATTATGCACTCGCACCGGACAAAAGTCAAGCAAAAACTCCGCGAATGCAAAAATCGGAACAGTTCCGCGCGATGTCCGGCGTACATGGGGCAAATGGCGCAAAAAGCCTGAAAATCCGCTCTCCAATCGGAAAAATAATGCTGGAAATGCAGGCTCCGTCATGTTAAGATTTTCAGTGACAGGATTATGTATTGCTCTTCGATCTGACAGGCCTAAAAGGCCGGATGGGAGCGATATGTACAATAGTGATATTTTTATTCTTGAAAATGATGTGGTTGGGAAGTACTGTGACGTGGACCACGGCTCGCCTTGCATTGTAGCCGAATGCGATGAGCCGGCCGACAGGTTCGACAGCGACGATTACAGGGATTTCGTGGCCTGCATCACGGAGCGCGTCGCCGAGAAAGCCGGCCCGGCCTATCAGGTCTCCGGCAGACGCATTCTCAAAAACAATTCGGTTACTCTTGATTCCGTGACCATTCTCCAGTCTGGCAGAGTGGTGTCCCCCAGCTTTTATCTCAACGATTACTACGACGATTACAGAGAGGGCATGCCTTCGGACGTTATCGCGGACCGTATCCTCGAGCAGTATCGCAGCTGCATGAAGGACGTGGACGACGATGTGGTCGGAGATTTTTCGTTTGAGACCATGAAGAACAGGATCGTGTTCAAATTGATCAATTACGAGATGAACAAAGCCCTGCTCGAGGATACCCCGCATATCAGATATCTGGATCTTGCGGTGATATTCTGCTGTCTGGTCAAGGTGGACAAGTGCGGCATGGGTACCATACGCATCACGAACGAGCACTGCGCGAACTGGGGGATCGGAGTGGACGACCTTAAGCGTTGTGCCTTTGAAAATGCGCCCTATATCATGCCTCATTCGTTCAAGAACATCTTCTGCCTGCTCGCCGAGATACTGCTCGACGAGACGGACATGTGCTCGGGCAGCGTGCATGACAGGGAGGTCATCCGGGATATCATAGATTCCCTGGAGAGCGACAGCTCTCCTAAAAAGGGAAACTCGGTCTATGTCCTTACCACTCCGAACAGGATCAACGGCGCGGCGTGCCTGCTGTATGAAAACCTTCTCGAGCAGATCAAAGAGAAGCTCGGTTCGGGCTTTTTCATACTGCCCAGCTCCGTGCACGAGGTGATCATCGTGCCCGATACGCAGGAGAACGGCAGGGCCATATTCGAGAACATGGTTCCCGAGGTTAACCGTGAACAGGTGCCTGTATGCGACATTCTTTCGGACAGGGTCTATCATTATCCCGAGGACGATTTCAAGATCTGATCCGTGGTATTCCGTTGCTGTTTATCATTTTTTTAGTTGACTTGCGCCGGTCATTGTCTTTTAATTGTAGCTAAGCAGTTTCCGCCCGGGGCTGTATCCCGTGACGGAGACGCGTGCAGAGCGTGCGGCCGTTTCGCCGGATGCTTACTGTGCAGGACTATTATGAGGAGGACGTATGATGTATATCGCAGACGAGAAACGCTACGAGAAAATGGTTTACAACAGGTGCGGAAAGAGCGGACTGATGCTTCCGGCGGTTTCGTTCGGACTCTGGCATAATTTCGGAGACACCGGCAATTACGCCAATATGGAGGAGATGTGCTTTACCGCTTTTGACAACGGTATCACGCATTTTGACCTCGCGAACAACTACGGACCGAAGCCCGGCAGCGCTGAAAAGAATTTCGGACTGATACTTAAGGAGCATTTTGCCCCCTACAGGGATGAGATGATCATTTCGACCAAGGCCGGTTACGGCATGTGGGAGGGCCCTTACGGTGACTGGGGCAGCAGGAAATATCTGCTCGCGAGCCTTGACGCTTCGCTGAAGCGCCTCGGACTGGACTATGTTGATATCTTTTATCATCACAGACCGGATCCCAATACTCCTCTCGAGGAGACAATGGGAGCGCTCGCTGCGGCAGTCAGCAGCGGAAAGGCGCTGTATGTCGGTCTGTCAAACTACGACGGACCCACACTTGAGAAAGCTTCGGCGATACTTGATGAGCTGCATGTGCCGTTCATCATCAACCAGAACTGCTACAATATCCTGAACAGGACAGTTGAGAACAACGGATTAAAGGATACTTCAGAGCGGCTCGGCAAGGGTATTATCTGCTTCTCACCGCTCGCTCAGGGCAGGCTGACCGACAAATACTTAAACGGCATACCGGCTGACAGCAGGATTAAGACCGACGGACGGTTCCTCAGGGAGTCGGACGTTACGGGAGAGAAGCTCGAGGGCATCAGGAAGTTAAACGACCTGGCCGCATCGCGAGGACAGACGCTCGCTGAGATGGCTCTGGCATGGCTGCTCCACGATAATGCGATCACCAGTGTTCTGGCGGGTGCGTCAAAGCCCTCTCAGATACTCGACAATATCAAAGCGGTCGAGAATACTTCGTTCACAGATGAGGAACTGAGGCTGATAAACGAGTATTCACGCGACTGATGACATTTAGGATATTACTGAAGACAAGGGAAGACATGGGGACGGTTCTTCTGTCTGCGAACTAAAGCAGACAGAAGAACCGTCCCCATGTCTTCCCTTGTCTTTATGCTGTTCAGCGGAATATTTTCCTCAGCCATCCGTCGGCGGGGCCTGCCGTCATGAGCAGTATCAGATAACCATCGTTCTGCAGCCTTTTGAGTGTGTCGGCCAGACTGTCGTTTAACTCCGCGGCAGCGGCGCGGTCCTTAATGCTCAGATCGCGGATGAAATCGGCGGGTGTGAGTATTGCCAGCGATTCGTTCTCGCGGGTCAGATATGTGGGCAGCCAGTAGAGACGGTCTGCTCCGTCAAATGCATGCGGGTACAGATGGCGTACCTCATGCTGGCGTGTATTCTGATGAGGCTGGTATACGGCGACAACACCGCGTTTGCCTGTTTTTGCGGCTTCTTCGCGGGCCATCGCGATCGTGGTGGCGACCTCTTCGGGATGGTGCGCATAATCGGTGTAGACTCCGTCGCACAGCTTTTCGAAACGTCTGCCGACACCCGGAAAAGCATTCAGGATATCGATGATGCGCTCATCGGGCACATCATACCGGGTATCGTCCGGACAGAGCCCGCGCTGCGCTGCGAGCATCTTTTTTATCGCATAAAAAGCGGTGGTCGCGTCCTCCCTGCGCGCTGCGCCCGAGATCGAGATGCGGGGATCCGTGTGAGCAACGGTATCGCATGTCCTGCCCGCGTCGGTAAGAAACGCTGTGTCGGCAGGAGCGGCAGCGGGAGTGCCGAAGAGTATGTTCTCACTCTGCGACTCAAACTGCGCGAAGGCTGCCTTATAGTCCTCTTCGGTCGGATAGATGTCCGGGTGATCGTATGAAACATATGTGATCAGCGCGAGCCAGGGATTAAAGTGCAGGAAGTTGCGGTCATATTCATCCGCTTCATAAATAAAGAAACGGTCGTTTTCTTTGTATGAGCCCGAAGGCGCGAATCCGAGCGTGGTGCCGACCAGATACGAGGAGGGCAGCAGCGGGGAGCCTGACGGGTCGGTAAGGTTCAGGACCGTCCAGACCAGCATCGCGGTGGTAGTGGTCTTACCGTGCGTACCAGCGACCGCCGTCATCTTAAGTCCGAGCGCGGATATCAGCTCCGCGATCAGCTCATCGCGCTTTGAGGCGCGGATGCCTTGTTCTTTGGCGAGCAGCAGCTCGGGGTGATCCGCGGGGAGAGCGGAGGTGTAGATGAACCAGTCGATGCCCGGCTTTTGCATCTTTTCTGCCAGATAAGAGCCGTCCTGATCACCGGTAAAATATTCGATCCCGGCCGCCTCCAGTTCGGGAGCGATGGCTCCCTTTGCGCGGTCTGAGCCGAAGACCGTATGTCCTGCGGCCTTTGCCATGAGCGCGAGCGGTCCCATGCCCGTGCCCGATATTCCTGAGATATATAAATTCATATTATTCCGTTTATGACATCCGCTTGGATTATCGCCGGCACTGTATGAGAGCCGTGATACGGATGCAATAATAAAGTACCATATTCGAAGCCATTTGAAAAGCGCCGCACTGCGGCGCCTGTTTTATTTATCGGGGACCATCCATCCCGTATATTTGAGAACCGATTTGTTTTCGATAAACGACATCTGTTTACGCCATTTGAGAGGGCTGGTGCCTGTTATGTCGGCAAAATGGCGGTTGAAGCTCGAAACGCTCCTGAAGCCCACGTCTTCCGATATCTCGAGAACGGGGATCTCGGTGGAGCGGAGCAGCACCGATGCCTTTGATATGCGGTAGCTGTTCAGATAATCGAGCGGATTGGTGCCCATGATGCTCTGGAACATGCGCCTGAAATGAGTAGGGCTCATCTCGCAGGCCGCGGCAAGGTCATCGATGGTGAAATCCTGCATATAGTTCGTGTGAATATAATCGAGGGCCGGCGCGATCACCAGCTGTTTGTCGCGCGCGGGAGCCGGTGTTTTTTCTCCGGCTTCTTTGGGATTCCTGTAAAAGGAAGTCATGTGCACGAGAAAACTTAAGAAAAGACCGCGGACCGAGTACTGATAATTCTCTTTCTTTTCCTGCATCTCCTGCACCACGGCATTGAGCAGCGTGCGAAGCTCGGGATATTCGCTGCCGGGAAGTATCGTGTAATAGCTGCGCGCGATGGCGCTCAGCGTGATGGGATCGAGGAACAGGTTCAGCGGGAAATAAGGCGCGAGCAGCTCTTCGAGGTCAACGAAGATATAGGTCCATTTGCTCGCGGTGCCCGGAGATGAGTAGGTGGTGTGCACGACATTGCTGCCGACGAGAGTGATGTCGCCCGCGTTGAACGCGCGCATCTCCTCGCCGAACTTCATGAAGCCGCCGTCGCTCTCGCACAGGCCTATCTCAAAGCAGTTGTGGAAATGGAGCCGCTGCGAGGGGATATCCGAGATGCGCCAGACCTCGCCTGTAAGCAGCAATATCGGGTAATAGGTGGGGAGATTGTAATCTCTGTACTCGATGACCGTGTTTTTCTGCCTTGCCATAGGATTCTCCGTTTTTCATTTTTATGTCAGAAAATGCAATGTGTAAATTCGACCTAAATTATAATTCGAATTGTCAGAAAAAGCAAGTTGTGAAACTAAGCTGTGCAAACACGCTAATAAATAGCACAACGAAAACGATTAACATGAACCTAAAATTGTCAAAGTGCACAAACGGAAAAAATATAGGTTGAGTTTTGACTTAAACAGTCAATAAATCAGTGAATATTTATGGTCGAAATTGCACAGAAAAGTATCAAAGTGACAAGACAGAAAACAATCCCGCATATTATAATCGAATCAATGGCTAAAAAAGTTTTGCAGGAGGGGCAAAATGGCAAAAGAAGGGAATGCACCGCGGACAACCATGCCGTGGAAAAAGACGGTCAGGAGAGACTGGCAGCTTTATCTTTTGCTGATAATCCCGCTGGCTCTTGTCTTTATCTTTAATTATGCTGCCTATCCCGGGCTTCGCATGATCTTTTACGATTATAAGGTCATGAAGGGTTTTGAAGGAAGCAAATGGGTAGGCTTTGAGAATTTCAAAACTCTTTTCTCGAGCAGTCAGTTTATCTCGGCTCTTAAAAACTCGATGGTATTCAACGTGCTCGATCTGATCCTCGGATTCCCGATGCCGATCATTCTTGCGCTGATGCTGAACGAGCTCAGGTTCAAGCGCTTCAAAAAGGTTTCCCAGACGATACTCTATCTGCCCCATTTCCTTTCGTGGGCGGTCATCGGTTCGGTCGCTTTTGCGCTTTTCAGGACCTCATCGGGCTTTGTGAACATTCTCCTTGAAAAATGGGGACTGATACAGGACGGCATTCCTTTCCTTACCGACAAATGGCACTGGGCGGTCGTATACCTGCTCGTAGCCGTATGGCAGTCGATGGGATGGGGCACGATCCTTTATCTTGCGGCCATCTCGAGCATCAGCGGCGAGCTATACGAAGCGGCGATGATCGACGGCGCGAACCGCTGGCAGAGAATGTGGCACATCACGCTTCCCGGCATGAGGAGCACGATCGTTACGCTGCTGATCTTAAGTCTCGGCAGGATCATGGGTTCGAACCTTGAGCGTCTTACCGCCTTTGACAACGCGCTTGTCAGGGATTTCCAGTATCAGCTGGCTATCTATGTTTATCAGTTCGGTCTGAAGTCACAGCATTTCTCGCTCGCGACCGCGGCAAACCTGTTCCAGTCAACCATCGGCCTGATCCTTGTCCTGATCTCTGACAGGATAGCGAAGGCGCTCGGTGAGAACGGATTATTGTAAGGAGGGAGCGAAAGATGTCGGATATCAAAGCAATAGAAAAAGAACAGACCTCTTCGGACGGCTCCAGGGCGATAATCAGGTTCAGGATGAGCGATGTCGTGATCATGCTGATCGTGGGACTGCTGTGCCTTACGTGCGTGCTGCCATTCTGGCATGTGGCCGTCAAATCTATATCGAGCAACGCGATGGTTGCTTCAAACTCGGTATTTTTATGGCCCAGGGAGCTCTCGCTCGCGGCCTACAGGCAGATAGTGCAGGACGGAGAGCTGCTGCATTCCATGTGGTTCTCGCTCTGGATCACGGTACTCTTTACGGCCCTGGGCATGCTCGCGTGCACCTGCGCGGCTTACCCGCTTTCGCGAAAGAGGCTGAGAGGCAGGGCGGTACTCACGTTCCTGCTCATGGTGCCCATGTATTTTTCCGCAGGTACGCTTCCCACATACCTGCTCTATTACAAACTGAAGCTGATCGATAATTTCTGGGTGCTCATCCTTCCGCTGATCTACTCGGCGTACAATATGATGATCATGAAGAATTTCTTCCTGACCACCATTCCCGATGAGCTTGAGGAATCAGCCTCTCTCGACGGCGCGACCAATTTCCAGATCCTTTTTAAGATCATGCTCCCGCTGTCAAAGCCCATTCTGGCGACGCTTTCGCTTTTCTACGCGGTAGGCCGCTGGAACGCTTATTCCGACAATATGTATTTCACCACGAAGGAGAACCTGAAGATGGCGCAGTACAAGCTGTACCAGATGGTGCTCAATTCGTCGGACACGATAGACCTTGTGGGCGAAACGACCGTGGCAAAGAGCTCGCCCGCGGTACTTCAGGCGGCATCGATCATGGTTGTTACGATCCCGATCCTGATCATTTATCCATTTGTTCAGAAGTATTTCGTAAAAGGAACAATGGTGGGCGCGGTCAAAGGCTGAGCCCTGCTGAACCGGTAGTGACCCGTGGGGGTGGCTATAAAGAAACCATATCTATGTATTATGCAAGGAGGAGAATTTATGAAAAAGACTGTTTTTGGCAGACTGCTCTCGATCGTTCTGATCGCAGTCATGACCGCAGCGCTCTTTGCCGGCTGTAAGAAAGACGAGCCCGGCAAGACAGACAATTCCGGCAGCGGATCCCAGAGTTCAACTTCCACAGACAACGGCGGCAATGACGTTGCTCCCGTTCAGGTAAGCGAGGACGCAGGCATCAAGGGCTGGAAGAAGTTCGACAACAACGTAACCATCAGCATTCCCGTTTACGACAGAGGCGAAGACGGAGATGAGACCAACAACTACTGGACACAGTGGATCCAGAAGGAATTCGGCGACAAGTACAACATCACCGTTAATTTCCAGGCTATCGGCCGCGGCACCGTACTTGACGATTACAACAACCTCGCTACCGCGAACAACCTTCCCACCGTTCTTATGGAGTACGACTTCGATAAGTGCGCTTACTGGGCAAACGACGGCTTCCTTCAGGAGCTCGATCTCGAGGCTTTCGCAAATGTTGCTCCCACCTA